>JBJXGG010000003.1:0-15966 GCA_046153495.1 Chlamydiales bacterium | reverse complement strand
AGAATTCCCATCACTCATCTTGCAGAACCCCTTGTAACACAGGAGGGAAAATCGAATGTGAAGATGAAAAAACGCTACTCCGTTTCGCAAATCCGAAAACTGACCGAGATTGCATTTGGCACAAATTTTGCCATTAGGAAGATGCAACAAGTCTTCCTCCCCGTCTACATGATCTCGGTGCAAAATCCAGATGGATCCGTTAGGACAACCCACTGGAATGCACTCAATGGGCAGCGGTTTGATCGACCATGATGCCTAGTTGTTTGAGCTTTTTCTCCAAAGTAGCGCTCCGCTGCACCTTGGTGGGTATGTTGAAGAGAAGCTTACTATAATAACTCCCTTGTACATAGAAAACCAAATCGACTGGCTGGTCCCCAGCATATTCTAATAAAAGCTTTTTTAACTCCAACACTTGACTTAATCGGGCCTTTTGGGCGTCCATTTGCAATATAAGCGTTTCCATTTTCTCTTCCTTCGGTGACTCTCTCTTTTTTTGAGAAACGAATTCGGTCCGTGCAATCTGCAGTTTCGCGCGATCAAAAGCGTGGTCGCACTCTTCGATCATCGCTTCGTCAACCTTTGTTAAGTCAGCAAGCCAGCGACAACTCAGTCTTACATTCTCCTCTCGCCGATCGATCTGTAGTACAGCATAAAGAAGCTGGTTCTCCTCTAACAAAGCATATTTCTGGGCATAGAGATCAGACCAAATAGGCAACTCATACCCTTCCATTCCATCACTGATCCGCAAAATCGCAAACTTCTGCTGCTTTTTTTGAGAGATTCGCACCTGAACAGACTCCACAATAAAGGCTGCGCGAATCACACTGTTATGCTCGAAAGAATCGATATCACTAAGAGGCATGCACGAGAGCCGTTCCATCACGTTGCGGTAGCTATCCATGGGATGTCCTGTCAAAAAGAACCCTAGCAGCTCTTTTTCACGAGTGAGAATCTCCCCTTTCGGCGTCGGCTTAGTGACTGTGGGCGGCTTTTCGAATCGACTCTCCCTCTCCTGACCCATCAAGCTAAAAAGAGTCATCACCCCTGTCTCTTTCTCTTTCTGCTCCTTCGTTGCCTTACTGTGCATCTCTTCGATACTCAAGCGCAATGCATCACGCCCCCACTGAGTGTAATCAAAAGAACCAGCATCCACAAGACACTCTATCGCCTTCTTTCCAACTCTCTTCACTTCAATACGTTCGAAAAAGTTGTGAAAGCTGAGGAAAGGGCCTCTTTTTTTGCGCTCTTCTAAAATCGCCTCAACAACTCCCTCTCCCACCCCTTTGATCCCTGTCATGGCAAAACGGATCCCCTTCTCGGTTGCAACAAACTCCTTGCCCGCTTCATTCACATCTGGTGGCAGAATCGGAATATCCATCGCCTGGCATTCTCGAATAAACTTTGCCACCTTCGAGACATCATCACAATCGCACGTCATCAAGGCCGCCATCCACTCTTTGGGATAATTTGCTTTCAAAAACGCTGTAATATAGGTGAGAAAGCCATAAGCTGCTGCATGCGATTTGTTAAAACCGTAAGAGGCAAACTTCTCCATTTTGTCAAAGATCGCTTTAGCCGTTCCCTCCTCAATTCCATTCTTGAGACAGCCCGCACGGAATTTCTCCCGCTCTTTACTCATCTGCTCTGCATCTTTTTTTCCCATCGCCTTGCGCAACACATCACCCTCTCCTAGTGAATAGAGAGCCAAAACCTGCGAAATCTGCATCACCTGTTCCTGATATACCATAATTCCGTACGTCTCGGCTAAAATAGGCTCCATCAAAGGATGGTCTGAATCGATCGGCTCTTTGCCGTGCTTGCGCGCGATAAAAGAGGGAATCATATCCATGGGACCAGGACGATATAGCGCACCGATCGCCATAATCTCTTCAAATTTATCTGGTTGCAAATGTCTTGCCAACTCCTGCATCCCACCTGATTCCATTTGGAATACACCTAAAGTTTTTCCCTGACATAAAAGTTGATATGTGGCTCGATCTTCCAGATCCAAGTTCACCCAATCGATCCTCTTTCCTGTCTTTTCAAAAACGGCATCCACGCAGATCTGAATACTAGTTAAAGTCTTTAACCCCAAAAAGTCGATCTTCAACATCCCCACCGCCTCGACAGGCTTCATAGAATATTGTGTTGCTGCCATTTCAGAATCTTTTGCAAGGCAGACAGGGATGTGATCTGTGAGAGGCTCTCCCGAGATAATCAAGCCAGCTGCATGAATACCTGTATTGCGGATGGATCCCTCCAATCTTTTCCCCAAATCGATGATTCGTTTCGCATCTGGATCATTAGTATATAGATTGTACAAATCGACATCGATATCGAGTGCCTTTTCCAACGTCATATTGGGATCTTCAGGGACAAATTTTGCAATATGGTTCACTTTAGAGAGAGGAATTGAGAGAACACGCCCCACATCTTTGATGGTCATCTTTGCCTTCATCGTGCCGAAAGTGATGATCTGCGCTACATTGTCCTTGCCATACTTCCCTACTGTGTAGTCAATCACTTTGCTGCGCTGAGACATGCAGATATCGACGTCAATATCGGGATAGGAAATTCTTTCTGGATTGATGAAGCGTTCAAAGAAAAGATGAAAGCGGAGAGGCTCAATATCTGTGATCTCTATGAGATACAAAACAATCGAGCCGGCTCCCGAACCTCGACCTGGCCCGACGGGGATCCCTTGGCTTTTAGCCCAGTTGATGAAATCCCACACAATCAGTAGATAGTCACACATGCCCATTTTTGCAATATTTTGGAATTCGTGCTCTAAACGCTCTCGCACGACATCCATCGGATCCTTGTCGGGGTAGGTCTCCTCTACTTTCGCCAATCGTGCAGGTGTGTACCGTTTGGGAATGCCCTCTTCACACAATTTGCGCAAATATCTCTCCGACTCTTGCAATCTTGTTTCAGTCGAGAACTTCTTTCCCTCTAGATGAGGCGGGACATAGACTGGATAGTGCTTTGTTTTAAAGTCGATCTCTACGCAACATTTATTGGCTACCAGTACAGTGTTGGAAACCGCCTCTGAGATATCCTTGAACAGCTCCGTCATCTGAGCAGGTGACTTGAAATACAATTCATGACTTGCATAGACGCGTCTTTTCGGATTTGGCACTCTAAATGTGGGATTTCCATGGTTATCTTTCTCCCAAATTTCGACTGGTTCTCCAGACTGGATGTTGAGAAGGATCTCATGAGCCTGCCAATCCTCTTGCTCAATATAGTGTGAATCATTGGTCGCGACCAGAGGAATCCCTCTTTTCTGACTCTGCTCTATCAATATTTGGTTAACACGTTCTTGCTTCCCTATAAACTCCTCGTAGTACTGCTTTAACCATGTCTCGCCAAGTTGTGCCACTTGAGAGTCATCCATTTTATGACGCTGCAACTCTAAATAGTAATCATCACCAAAAAGATCGTGATGCCAACGAATCTCTTCCTCCAAAGCCTCTTCGGATCGTAACGCTGCATCGGCCACTTGACCCGATAAACAAGCAGAGAGGCAAACGAGTCCCTCTGCATACTCGGCCAATAGCTCCTTATCTATGCGGGGGGAATAATAGAACCCCTCTAAAAATCCCTTCGATGAGAGAACACAAAGGTTATGATATCCAACATCATTTTTGGCGAGTAATACAAGATGAAAGGCATTTCTCACTCCTGGCCCCACCCGCTTCTTCTCAAACCGACTTTGAGGAGCGATATAGAGTTCGCAACCCAAAATAGGACGCACTTCATACTTTAAGCATGCTTTATAGAAATCGATAGCTCCATGCATGTTGCCATGATCTGTCAATGCAACAGATTCGATGCCAAACTCTTTTGCCTTCTTAGCAATACCTTCTACAGAAGCTGCGGCGTCGAGAATAGAATACTGGGAGTGAACATGTAAGGGAATCCACATAAGAGCGAAGTATAGCAGAATCGATTGAAAAATGTACAAATCTGAGGAGAGATTTTGACACAAAAAGAAGCACGGAGATCGACAGAGATATTATACCCATTCCACCTCAAGATTTAGGATTGCGGCTACGCCAAAGTCCCAAATCTTGAGGTGGAATGGGTATAGCTTCTTTTTAGGAGGTGGAGATAACCTCCTTCTCCTCCAATCCTGCTGCAGAAATCTCTTTGACACGAGGACGAGCATTCCACATAGGAAGAAATAGTAAAACCGTAATGATTCCACAACCCGTAAGAATCATGAAATAGCCGGACCAGCCAAAATCTTGCGCTATTTTGCCAAGAGGATAGCCAGCAGAAGCAGCCCCAAAATAAGCAAACCAACCCGCAAATCCACTCGCTGTTCCCGCCGCTTTCTTATGAGAAAGCTCTGCTGCGGCCAAGCCAATAAGCATCTGCGGCCCGAAAAGAAAGAATCCCATCATAAAGAGAATCGTAGAATCCATTAAAAAACTCGCTAACGGCATCAACCACAGGGCAATTACAGAAACTAACAACCCGGCAGAAAAAATCGTATTCATAGGGCCTCTTCTTCCAGCCGAGATCTTGTCCGAAAGCCAACCCGCAGCCAACATCCCCAAAAGCCCCCCAATATCAAAAAGAGAGACACAGGTATTAGCGCGCATCATAGAATAATTTTTGGTCTCAATGAGATAGAGAGCACTCCAATCGCTGACCGCCATCCGCACCACATAGACAAAAAAGGAGGCGAGGGCGAGCATCCAAAGCCACTTATTCGTTAAAACGTAGTGGAAAAGAATCTGCCTGGTGGTCAGCTCCTTCTCTTTGTGGTCCTCTTTCCTCTCCTTCTCATGCGAATAATCTTCACGGAATTTTTCAATGGGAGGGAGTCCCAAAGATTGAGGGGTATCACGGAGGCGGTTAATCAAAAAAAGTCCCACGATAATACAGAGAGTTCCTGGGATAAACATCGCGTAGCGCCAACCGAAATATTGGGCACAAAATCCAGCTACAAGGGGAATCAAAAAACCTCCCACATTATGCGAGGTGCTCCACAGACTCCACCAGGAGCCTCGCTCAGACTTGGAGTACCAGTGTGTCAAAAGCCGAGCACAAGGAGGCCACCCCCAGCCCTGAAACCACCCATTCAAACCCCAAAAAATCGCAAAAAAAATCAAGGTAGAGGAGAGTCCAAAAAATATATTCATAATTCCGGTGATAATCAAGCCTATTGCCATAAAATAGCGTGGATTAGACTGATCTGACATCACTCCGCTCGCAAACTTACTCAGCCCATACGTAATATAGAGCATGCTACCCAGAATGCCGAGCTGCGCCTTAGTAAAACCGAGGTCGTTCATCAAAGCAGGCATAGCAAAAGTGAAACTTTTACGAGTGAAATAGTAGAAGATGTAACCTACAAACATCGTGTAAAAAATGCGTATGCGCCAATAGCGATATTCTTTTTTTACAACAATCTGATCTTTGATCTCTTGTACATGCTCTGCTGGCTTTAAAAAATTTAGTGAGATGTTCATGCCACAGCTCCTACATTACGCAAAGCGCGAAGTGTAGCATAAAGTTCAGAAAAAATCACTCATTTTTTGACCAGTCATTCCACAACAAGCTACCTGGCTAGGTTCATTTATGGAGCTAGAAGAGCTGGCGCGATAAATTGAATCGTTGACGCGAGCCCTCTCTTATGTTAGAAAAAAGATAAATTGATGCTTGTGGTCTATGTCTTTAACTGATGAGGAACTCTCTCAAGAGGATATCGAAAAGTTTTTGCAAGAAATAGGTGTTTTACCCCCCGAAGAGGCGGGAGATTCTACCTTAGAAAATCTAATTCAAGAACTTACGGATTTTACTCCTCGGGTAGAGCTGCAAGAGAATTTTATCCGACTCCCTCCCCCTTCTCCTGTTGCAGCAAAGGGCGATAGTAAGTGGACCTCCCTTTGGATATGTTGCGCTCTTTTAGGCGCTTTTTCTATCGGTTTTATCACTGGAAACCAACTCAAGAATACTTCTGCCTCTAAATTAGACCTTATCTCCCAGCAGTTAGAATTCACCGTGCAAAAAATGAAAGAGGTGGAAGAGACTCTTTCCACTACTAATGAAGCGAAAGAGGAGATTATTGAGCCTTTAATCGAGGTAAGTGAAGAGTTGATTCCTAAGAAAACAGCATGAGCCTCGTCTGTTTTCAAGACCTAGTTTGAGTTTTATCACCCCTTCCTTTATACTCCAGCGCAGCTATGCATTACCGTATCCCTAAAGGGGTTTTTGACATCCTTCCCCACGATCCAGAAGAGGGTTGGCGCTTTTCCCATCTTTGGCAGTATCTCGAAAAAGTCATCCGCGATCTCGCTAATCAATATGGCTTCCGTGAAATTCGCACACCTCTTTTCGAGACGACTGAACTTTTTCAAAGAGGGATTGGCACTACAACGGATATCGTGACGAAGGAGATGTACACCTTTGACGATCTAGGAAAGCGTTCGATGACGCTCCGTCCGGAAGGAACCGCTCCCGTGATGCGCGCTTTTATCGAAAAACATCTCGAAGCGCAAGCACCGGTTCACAAATTTTTTTATATTGGGCCGATGTTCCGCTATGAGCGGCAACAGCAGGGCCGCTATCGCCAACATCATCAGTTTGGTATTGAAGCAATCGGTAATAGCTCTTTCTATCAAGATGTGGAAGTGATTGAACTCCTGTATGCACTATATACGCGACTCGGCCTCAAAAATTTAAACCTACACATCAACTCGCTAGGCGATACCGAAGCGCGGAAAAAATTTCGTCACGCCCTGAAGATGTATTTAAATCCACATTTCGCCGAGCTGTCAGAGGAGAGTCAAAATCGGTATGAAACAAATCCTTTACGGATTCTCGACTCAAAAGATCCCGGAGACCAAAAGTTGCTCGAAAAAGCTCCTTCGATTCTTGATTTCCTAGATGAAGCAGAAAAAACACATTTTTCTAAAGTATTAGATGTGCTCGAGAAGGTCGGCATTCCTTATGAGGTAAATCCCAAACTTGTGCGCGGGCTCGACTACTATAATAACACAGTCTTTGAAATTACCACCGGCGATTTAGGTGCGCAAAACAGTGTGGGCGGCGGAGGGCGTTACGATGGTCTAATGAAGCAGTTAGGGGGTCCTGACCTTCCCGCTTTCGGTTTTGGGACCGGATTAGAGCGTATTATCCAAACCTGTTTAACCCAACAAGTGCAACTCCCCACTCCCTTTCGTACCGATTTGCTTTTTATTCCGCTGGGAGATGAGGCTGCCTCTCTCTGTTTCCAGGAGCTTTCCCGCCTCCGGAAACAGGGATTTGCAATCGAGATGGATTTTAGCGGCAAAAAATTAAAACGGGCGATGCAGTACGCCAATAGTAGTCAAGTCCGCCACGTGGCAATTGTGGGAGAAAATGAGATAAAAGAGGGGCGTTTTGCCCTCAAAGAGATGGAGAGCGGACACGAGGAAATGCTCTCCTTTGCACAACTAGAAAAGAGGTTACGATGAGAACGCATACTTGCGGAGAGCTCACCAAAAAGAATTTGAATGCTTCAGTCATTTTGACAGGTTGGGTACACCGACGTCGTGATCACGGCGGTCTTATCTTCGTTGATTTACGTGACCGTTTCGGTCTTACACAGATTGTTTTTCGCCCTGAGAAATATCCTCAAGCACATGAAGAGGCGAGTCATTTGCGTCAAGAGTGGGTTGTACGCATCCAAGGTGTAGTGCTACACCGTGGAGAGGGGTTGGAAAACCCGAAATTGTTGACAGGAGAGATTGAGATTGAAGTCGCACATTTAGAGATTTTGTCCCGAGCAAAAACACCCCCTTTCTCTGTTTGCGATGAGCATATCAGTGTGAATGAAGAGCTCCGCCTAAAATATCGTTATTTGGATATCAGACGGGGTCCTATCTGCGAAAATTTACTCGTGCGGCACCGCACCATGCAGATTGTACGCAATTTTCTCTCTAGTGAATCCTTTATCGAAGTCACTACTCCTATTTTGGCCAAATCGACCCCTGAAGGAGCCCGCGACTATTTGGTCCCCTCGAGAGTGCATCCTGGTAGCTTCTATGCTCTGCCCCAATCTCCGCAGCTCTTCAAACAAATCTTGATGATCGCGGGACTGGATCGTTACTTCCAGCTCTCTCCCTCTTTTCGGGATGAGGACCTAAGAGCCGACCGACAACCAGAATTCATCCAGATTGATATGGAGATGAGTTTTGGTACCACAGAGCAGTTCTTCCCGATCATTGAGAGAATGATGTTAGAGTTATTTCCAGGCGTGAAAGCACCATTCCGCCACCTTCCTTATAAGGAGGCAATGGAAAAATATGGTTCAGATAAACCCGATCTCCGTTTTGCCATGCCGCTGGTACGCATAGATAAGATTGCAGCCAAAAGCTCTTTCTCCGTCTTCCGCGATCAGTTGGAGTTGGGGGGAGTCATCAAAGGCCTATGTGTAAAAGGTGGGGCCGACATCTCTCGCAAACAAATCGAGGAATACACCGCTTTTGTTGCGAAGTTTGGAGCGCACGGTCTTGCCTGGATGAAAGTCACAGAAGAAGGGCCGCAGTCAAGTATTGTGAAGTTTTTCGATACCCCTATTTTAGCCGAGTTAGTTTGCAAAATGGATGCGCAAGTAGGCGATCTTCTCCTCTTTGTCGCAGCAGCAGAATCGACAACGAACCAGGCCCTCGATCATTTGCGACGCCGAATTGCTAAAGAGCGCAGCTTGATCCAGAAAGAACACTCTTTTGTATGGATCACAGAATTTCCCCTTTTCACGCGCGATCTAGAAACAGGAGGTCTTGTGTGTGAACACCACCCCTTCACTGCTCCTGTAGATGAAGATATCCCTCTTCTTGATACAGATCCGCTGCATATCCGCTCTTCCAGCTACGATTTAGTGTTGAATGGTTATGAGTTAGGATCGGGATCTCGTAGAATCTATAACGAAGAATTGCAGAAAAAAATCTTTACGATTCTAGAGTTAGATGAGGACGCTATAAAAAATCGTTTTGGTTTTTTCACTGAAGCCTTACAATACGGCACACCTCCCAGCCTTGGCATGGGTATGGGATTTGATAGAATCGTGATGCTCCTGTGTGGAACTGAAAACATTCGTGATGTGATTGCTTTCCCCAAAACACAAAAAGCCTACGATCTAATGACAGAAGCTCCCTCATCCGTTATTAAGGAGCAATTGTCAGAATTAAAAATTCATGTTGAGGTAGAATAATGAAACTTAATACATTAATCCTTGGAGCTTTGCTCTCTACTCTTTTTTTCTTGCCTCTTCAGGCACAACAAGAAGAGCTCTCTTTTGAACAGATTGACCGCGATAAAATTGCGGAGACATTGGGTCACCTGATTGTACGTCATCTCGTCAGCCCCGGCTTTGAACTAAATATCGATAGAATCATTGCAGGCATCCAAGATGAACGCGACGGCAAACCCTCCCCGCTTTCTGAGGAAGAGTATGAGCAAGCAATTTATGTCATTCAAGAACATATGTTCGCAGAAGATGCCGAGAAGAATCTGAAAGAGGCCAATGCCTTTTTAGAGAAGAATGCCTCTGCTACAGGAATCAAAATGATAGGACCTAAATTGCAGTATCGTGTTGAGAGTGAAGGTGCTGGAGACATTGTTGCGGAAGATTCCATACCACTGATCCATTATGAAGGGAAACTGATTGATGGCACAGTGTTCGCTAGTTCTGCCGAAAACGAGGAGCCCATCTCCCTTCCTATCCAACAAACAGTACCTGGGTTTGCGCAGGGTCTTGTGGGAATGAGAGAGGGTGAAAAGAGAACTCTCTACATCCACCCAGAGCTCGCTTATGGTGTTTCTGGTCATCTTCCTCCTAACTCCCTTCTGATTTTCCAGGTAGAGGTCGTAAAGGCAAATGCTTCCGAAGAGATGAGTACCTCTGACAATATCGCAGATATCGACTTTAATGATGGAATGTTCGATCGCGATCCCGCCTTGTGAAGATTATTCTCTATCAGCCTGAGATTCCGCAAAATACGGGAAACGTCGTTCGCACCTGTGCTGTGACGGGGGCCAAACTGCAGCTTATCCCCCCTCTTGGCTTCTCTCTTTCGCAAAGACAAATCAAGCGCGCAGGACTCGATTACTGGAAAGATGCAGAGATTGAGGTTTCGGACCATTTAGTGATCGAGGGGCACTGTTTCTTTTTCTCCACAAAAGGGGAAAAACTCTATACACAAGCGAATTACAGCCCCAATGCTGTGTTGATTTTTGGTGCAGAGAGAGCTGGCCTACCGCAACACTTCCACAACCATTATCCTGAGCAGTTTTATAGACTTCCTATGCGTCCAGGGCAACGTTCTTTGAATCTATCGAATGCTGTGGCTATTGTCGTATATGAGGCATGGCGTCAATGTGGTTTTTGTCCTCTTTAAAACCCGGTTTTAATAACCTGAGTTTTGGGTTGTTCTTCCTCGTAATCAGAGGAGTTTTCTGAGATGATCTTGCAATTTTTTGCGAAGATCATAGCCGAAGGCGCTACCATCGAGCAAAAAATTGCAAGAGCAGCCAGAAAACTCCCTGAGGATGAGGGAGAAGAACCAAAAACTCAGGTTAATACCAAACGGAGAACAAGCCGCAAGCAACGCGGCCTTGCTCTAGAGAACCTCTTTGACCATCTTGCGCAGCGTATCAAGATCTTTTAGACCGACAACCCTTTTCACCAACGTTCCTCCTTTGAAAAGAATCAGGGTAGGAATGGAGGTCACTTCGAACTTCGCTGCTACATTCACAGACTGATCGGTATCTACTTTACCTACCAATATTTTGCCCCGCATCTCCTGAGCTAGCTCTTCTATGATAGGAGCCAGCATACGACAAGGCCCACACCAATCAGCATAAAAATCAACAAGCACTACACCCGAAGTGACACTCTCATCAAAATTATCATCCGTTAGTTGCTTGATGATGTTTGAATCTGCCATGTATTCCTCCTAAATTCGAATAGGAGCATTTTACCCAGAAGCGGAAATATGTTCAACCCTTGTCTAAATCTACTAACTTGAAGTAGCCTTCTTTTCTCTTATGCGTTATTTATTTATACTCGCACTTCTACTAACCATATGTGAGGCACATTTGCCCAATTGGATACCCTCTACTCCCCATATTGTTGTGATTGCAAATGGAGAGCCTCCCGCAAAGGAGATCCTCACCCCTTACCTGTCCGATAAATATACTCTCGTTGCTGTCGATGGGGGACTCAACTTCTGTGCAAAAGAGAATCTCGTACCCGAACTCATTTTAGGAGATTTCGACTCCGCTCTCCCCTCCTCTTTGGAAAAATTCTGCCATGTTCTTCAGTTTGAAACGCCCAATCAAGATAAAACGGACCTCGAGAAAGCTTTGGAAATCCTATTTGCTTATCCTATCGAGTCTGTCACCGTAATCGGAGCACTAGGGAAAAGAGTAGATCACGCTCTCACCAATCTTTACCTATTACTACGCTACAAAGGTAAACTAATTTTTGAAACTAATCTCGAGCGCTGTACTTGTCTCCCTTCCTCTTATACCTTTAGCTGCAACAAGGGAGAGACTCTCTCCCTCATTCCTATGGATGGTCCAGCTCAAGGTATTTACACAAGAGGGCTAAAGTGGGAGCTTAATAATGGCTCTCTCGATGCGAACTTTATCGGGATCTCAAATGTCGCTTTGGAAGAAACAATTTCTATCAATTATACATCAGGCGACCTGCTTCTCTTCATAAATAGAATTGCTCAATAACCATCTCTCTGCTAAAATACTCTTCAATTTATAAGTATACTCCAGGAATTCAGATGACCCTTTCAGCAAAGCTCAAAAAAGAGATTTTCACTTTTCTGCAGAAACAACGCTCTCCCGAGCTACTAGTTGCCTATTTCTTCTATCTCGAAAAACACTTCAAATTGCACCCCGTGGCGTTTGTACACGACAAGAAAATTTTCCAAAGCGTGGAAGATGCTATCGCTAAGTTAGAGGCAGAGGGAAAGGTATGGCGTGAGACGGAGATCAAAATTGGATATGGCCCTGCGAGTGTGAATGAAGAGACGAGTCGTATATATATCTGCCCTTTCACAGGAAAAGTGTTTGCGGATAATACTCATCCGAACCCACAAGATGCCATCTATGATTGGGTCTCCAAATGCCCGGAAAACACCGAACGTGTAGGGGGTGTACGTGCAAAACGTTTCTTTGTCTCCGATGACAAAGAGGTAATCCAGAACTACATCAAGCCACCCAAAGAGCCTATTTCAAAGATTGTCTTCTCCTCCGCTATCACTGGAAAGCTTTACAATTCCAAAGAGGCTGTCATCCGAGACTTTAAGCAGAATTATCTCAAGCCTATGACGCTTGTGGAAGTACAGAACCAAAACCGCTTTGAGTTAGAAGATGGTTTCCTACACTTTGTACAGGAACACCTCGATGAAAACAAGATCGCCGGTTTTGTAGAGGAGCTAGCTGATGATGAAACTTTTCTCCCCTATGTCTCTAAGTGGGTTGAAGCGTAAGCTCCACTCAAGTGAAGAAACATATACATTAGGACGTGAGATCGGATCTCGTTTGCCGCAAGAGAGTCTTCTCTCTTTTTTTGGCGAATTAGGTGCAGGCAAAACAACATTGATCAAAGGTGTGGTTGCAGGAGTGACAGGTAGTAGTGTGGGGGTTGAGAGCCCTACTTTCACTTACCTCAATATATACGGGGAAAAGAAGAAGGTCTTCCATTTTGATCTCTATCGTCTCCGGTCACCAGCAGATTTCATACAAATGGGCTTTGAAGAATATCTCGTTCATGAAGGAGTAACATGCATCGAATGGAGTGAACGCATTGAACAGATTCTTCCCCCTCATGCCATGAAAATCGTGTTATCATATGAATCGGAAAATTGCCGCCTTATAGAGGTATTATGAATTTTAGAAATGTCCGCTTCTTAATCTCAGCTCCCTCTGCGAAAGAGGCTCCGAGACATTTTGCCCAAGAATTTGCCGTAGTCGGTAGATCTAATGTCGGAAAATCCTCCCTTTTAAATGACCTTTTTCAATATAAGGGAATCGCCAAAACTTCCTGTCGCCCAGGTAAGACACAACTACTCAACTTTTTTTCTATCGACGAGAAGCTCCTTTGTGTCGATCTTCCTGGATATGGCTATGCCAAAGTCCCCAAGGCGATGAAAAGAGAGTGGGGAGAGATATTAGAGAGTTTTTTACAGGAGAGAGAGTCAATTAACCTCGTCCTTTTTCTGGCAGATATCCGCCGCCTTCCTAGTGATGGCGATCTTCAGATGTATGCTTGGCTAAAGGCAAAAGAAATCCCCACCATTCTTGTCCTCACAAAAGTAGATAAGGTCTCTTCAAATGAGCGATCCTCCCAAACAAAAAAAAATCGTTGCTGCTCTCGATTGGGAGGGCAATGCGCCTATCCACTATTCGACGGAGAAGAGAGAGGGGCGCCAAAAACTTATAACAGAAATCCTACATGAGCTTACTGAAAGAGATCCGGTTCGTTTGCCTTGATTGCGAATTTACTGGTTTAGATCTAGAAAAAGACCGGATTATTGAAGTGGCAGCTATCCGCTTCACATTTTCGGGTATTATCGATGTATTTGACCAGATGATTGATCCAGAACATCCCATCACAGCAGAAGCGCAAGCTGTCCACAATATTTCCAATGAGATGCTAAAGGGACGGCCTACCTGTAAAAAGATTCTGCCTAGTTTTTTCCAATTTATTGGGAACGATCTGATTGTAGGCCACGCGATTAAAGGGGATCTCGATATGTTGGAAAAAGAGGCTATGCGCGCCTCCATCCCCTTCCCTTTGCAGTTGAGTAATTGCATCGACACATTGCGATTGGCCCGGCACTATGGAGATAGCCCCAATAACTCCCTTTCAATGTTAGCGCGACACTTTAATGTGCCCTCCGAAAAGAGCCACCGCGCTTTGGATGATGTGAATATGAACATCGAAGTCTTCAAGAAACTCGTTGCTCGTTACAAAACTCTCGAGCAAATCGAGAAGATTTTGGCACGCCCGATTGAGATGAAATATATGCCTCTAGGCAAGCATAAAGGACGCCCTTTTTCTGAGATCCCTCTGCAGTATCTATTATGGGCTGCTCGGATGGATTTTGATCAGGATCTCCTTTTTTCTATCCACAAAGAGATTAAAAAACGGAAGCAGGGAGGCAATTTTGCCGCTGCTACAAACCCATTTTCAGAACTATAGGAATTTGCATGAAACAGAAAGGTACATTTGCACTCAAAGTAGGACTCGCAGAGATGCTCAAAGGCGGTGTGATTATGGATGTCACAAATCCAGAGCAAGCCCGGATTGCGGAAGAGGCCGGCGCTGTTGCTGTCATGGCCTTAGAAAAAATTCCAGCCGACATTCGAAAAGATGGCAAGATAGCTCGGATGTCCTCTCCCGATATGATTCGAGAGATCCAGAAAAGCGTTACCATCCCTGTGATGGCGAAGTGCCGTATCGGCCACTTTGTAGAGGCGCAAATCTTAGAAGCGTTGGAAATCGATTTTATCGACGAAAGCGAAGTGCTTACCCCTGCAGACTATAGTCACCATATCGATAAACATAGATTCGAGATCCCCTTTGTTTGCGGCGCCTGTGATTTGGGGCAAGCTCTCCGCCGTATCGCCGAAGGAGCTGCTATGATTCGTACGAAAGGAGAAGCCGGAACAGGCAACATCGTCGAAGCGGTGAAACATATGCGCGCCATGCAAAGTGCTATACGCCGGTTGCAAAATATGGATCCCGCCGAGTGGATGCAAGAGGCAAAAGCCCTCAATGCCCCTTACGACCTCGTTTGTCAGGTAGCTAAACTTGGAAAACTTCCTGTACCGAATTTCTCTGCCGGCGGTATTGCCACACCTGCCGATGCCGCGCTTATGATGCAGCTAGGAGCGGAAAGCCTCTTTGTCGGCTCAGGCATCTTCAAATCGAGTGACCCCGAAAAAAGAGCGCGCGCGATAGTAATGGCTGCTACTCATTATAATGATCCGAAAATTTTAGTAGAAATCTCAACTTCCCTCTCAACAGGCATGGAAGGCATGATCGAGGAGGAGCTCTTTGCATCGCGAGGTTCGTAAAATAGGCGTTCTTGCCCTGCAAGGCGCCTTCCAAAAACATCTAGATATGCTCCACACACTCAATGTAGAAGGAGTGGCAATCCGCTCTGCTAATCAATGCGCTAAAGTCGATGGTATTATTATCCCTGGAGGTGAATCGACTACCATCTCTAGTATGCTTGAGGGATTTTGCTTTGATAAGCCCCTTTTTGGTACCTGCGCAGGGCTCATTATCATGCAAAAACTAGGACTCATCGATATCTCGGTACAACGAAACGGCTATGGGCGGCAGAAAGACTCCTTTTCGACAACCATCAATTTTTTGGGCAAACGGAGCGCTCTTTTTATCCGAGCTCCTTTAGTAGAAAGCGTCTCCTCCCAAGTAGAGGTTCTGGCTCGTTTAGAGGAAACTCCAGTCTTGATACGGCAAAAAAACCGTCTAGCCTGCTCCTTTCACCCTGAACTGACCGATGATACAACAATCCACCGCTATTTCCTCGAGAGCTGCTTTGAAAACAGTTGAACACCTGAGTTGTGAGTTGTCTCCCTCATATTCAGAGGGGATTACGCAGCAGATCTTAGGATTGTCCGACGAGGAGAATGGCCAAAGGCCCTTTCCGAGTCGGAAAAGCACAAGAGATGCAAGTCAAGTATCTGAAGATAAGGCTCAGATTAAAGGGTTTCTTTTTGCTACATCTGATGGTAAATGGGTCTTAAGCCAAGAGCCTAACCTCAAAACGTGCTGCGTGGGCAAACCCACTAAGAGTGAATCGCAAATCTTTCTCGAAGGCGATTTTTTCGAATATCCACAAAATAGAGTCCTCGTCTGCCAGGGCTTTCTGATCAGCGAACAGTGCTACGGTAACGACGGAAGCACTTACCAACGCTACA
>JBJXGG010000002.1:0-5843 GCA_046153495.1 Chlamydiales bacterium | reverse complement strand
ACTACATATCTATAAAAAAGAGCTTGTTTTACAAGCTCTTTTTTTGTATAATCTCTTTTATAACTTGTCTACCGACAACGATTTACGCATCAACCGTCTTTCTTCTACTCCAGGCTCAAATTTTTTTTTAATCATTAGAGAAGGGGTTTATTCCCTCTCTACAAAATAATATGAAGGATAATATTATATGTTTGGAATAGTTTCTGCTGACACCCCAGTCCTCTATCGTGCATCACCCACGCCAGTCTCAAACACCCGAGAGCTGCAGACGCAGTTAGACAGATTGGAGGGTAAGCAATTTACGGTAATAGAACGCAACGGACAGTTAACTCTTTTTTATAAAACGGCAGCTGATGGTGATGCTGGCCAACAGATAAAATATTATCCTGTCAGGCAACAGGGATCCGATAGGGTTGGAACAGGCGCTTTGGAATTGACAGACCATGTAGGAGTAATCTATGTACTCCGCTTCAGGGGGGCAGGAGAGGAGATCAGGTGGATTGGTTCCAATAGGCTTGTGGATGCTCCTAGATTCGACGGTATTGAGGCAGAGCATCCGGATCCGGTCACTGCACCGGAGTTTGATATCTTAGAGCGGGTCCAAGACGACATGTACGACTATCACAACACTGTTACCGGCGACGTGTAGACTTTATCCAACTGATTTACAATCGGGTATAAAAATATATTTGCGGAAATACGGGAGAAAGGGAAAAAACCCTTTCTCCAAATAGGTCGCCAGATCGAAGCGAAAAAGCTCTAGCAATCGGTCATTGATCTGAGGAAGGGAAAACCGTTTTCCCTTCTCGAGTAAGAGAGAGGTGGCAGGGTGTCCCAAACTGTCAAAATCTTCCTTCTCCATATTGATGTTGAACCCTACTCCTAGAATAATCCCTGTTTTTTTTTCTGTCGGTATTGTTTCGCACAAAATACCGGCGATTTTTTTTCCTGCAATTAACACATCATTTGGCCATTTGACCTGCGCGCTGAGGTCGAATTCTAATAAAAGATGTACAAGCGAGATGGCCATCACGTGCGTGATCGAAATAGCATCATTCAGGTTGTTATCAATAAAAAAAGAGAAGGTGCCATAAAAATTCTTCTGAGGAGGAGAGATCCATACACGGCCATATTGGCCTCTCCCGGCCTCTTGCGTATCAGCGGTCACCAAAGTGAGCTCTTTCTGTCCAAAAGAGGCCATATGCGCTTTGGCCCAATCGTTTGTCGAAGAGATTGTCTCGAAGTGATGATGAATTAATTCCACACTATCGAGTATAAGGAGCGAGAGGAATATTTTCCATGTGGAACCATAAAATACTCTTTCGCCTCGACTGGCGTTTCTTACCGATTATTCTAGCCCTGATGGGGGTCAGCTTGGCTGTGATCGCCGCTACAGATCCTGTCTCTTTCTCAGGGGTAGAGACATTTTTTACTCCAAAAGTGCAGCAGCAATTGCAAAGGTTTCTTTTGGGGTGGGGGGTCTTTGTTCTTTTTGCGGGGTTGGATTATAATAAGTTGCGCGATTGGGCGCTTCCGCTCTATGTAGTAACGCTTTTTTTATTATTAGGTCTTTTTTTTGTTCCTGCAATCCAAAACGTGCATCGATGGTATCGCATACCGTTCATTGGGACAAGTGTTCAACCAGCAGAGTATGCCAAGTTGATAGTAGTTATTTTTTTAAGCTGGTTTTTAGAGAGAAATCGCTCCCAAGCGGCGAATTGGAGCACATCGCTTTTAGGGTGTGTGATCGTCGGAATTCCTTTTCTTTTGATACTGAAAGAGCCAGATTTGGGGACAGCGTTAGTACTGTGTCCGATTTGTGCGGTGATGTTTTATTTGGGAGGAGTACATCCAAAGATGGTACGGCTGATGATGTGGGGGGGAGCTTTGCTCTTGTTAGCGATTCTTTTGATTTTTTTAGGAGTGTTTTCGCACGAGGGGATGCGCCCTATGGTGACGAAAGTATTGAAAGAGTATCAATATGAACGTCTAAACCCGAATAATCATCACCAAAAAGCGGCTATGACGGCGATTGGGGTGGGGGGTGTTTTTGGGAGCGGTTGGCGTAATAGTGAATTTACAGGGCGAGGATGGTTGCCGTACGGCTATACAGACTCGGTGTTTCCTGCCTTTGGAGAGGAATTTGGCTTGGTAGGTATGCTTGTAGTGCTTGTTCTCTTTTACACTTTGATTTATTTTGGTTTCCAGGTAACAGCTGTTGCAAAAGATCATTTTGGGCGGATGCTTTCGTCCGGGATTACGGTCTATATTGCCATGCATATTTTAATCAATATCTCCATGATGTGTGGTTTGCTTCCGATAACGGGAGTGCCGCTCGTCCTGGTCTCGTATGGAGGCTCTTCCATATTCGTGACTATGGCAGCTTTGGGAATATTGCAGAGCGTCTATAGCAGGAGGTTTATGTTTTGAATAAGCATCTGTTTATTTTTGAGTCGGGTGTCTGGGAAGGCGCAGGGGAGATTTTTTTCAGCATGGCGGAAGATCGTCTTCCCTTCGTGATGAGTTGGACTATTTTGCCTGCCCAAGAGGAGAAGATCTACTTTAATCAAGTGATTGAGGTAGGAGATTTCACAGATAAGATGCACAACAATTTTTGTGTATTCGACGTAAAAGAGAAAGAGTTCATTATTGAATTAGAAAATCATTTGGTGGGGAGAGTAGGGGGAAAAGGGGTGTTAAATCCTCTTGTTCTTGCTTGGGAGTTCCGCAATAATGATCAAGGATTTGAAGGGTTCGAGATCTACGAAAGAAAAAATGATGGATACACCATGCGTGCAGAGTTTACTGCGGGGGAGGGACTGCGCACCTACGTCAAAGGATCAATCTCAAAAATCTCGTGACTCTCTAAAATCAGCGGCAAGATGTCGACGATAGAGGGGAACCAGGAGAGCCCTCGTGCATAGACAAGGCGTGCGGCGATGTGGGAAGCGATTATGGCCTTTTTGTGGTTTTCAGGGATCTCGTCGATCAATTTTTTCTGAAAATGATTGCGCAATATGGGTGGACAGTAGGAAAGAAAACAGCGCATGAGCATATCGCTTGGGTTTTTAGAGAGAGTAATAGAATCAAGATAGTGGAGCAGCTGATCTGTAAACATATTGATGCGTTTGGAGATCTCATCGGAGAGCTCTGTGAGCGGTGTTTTTGTCTGTTCATGCGTCTTTAACAGCAGTTCTGCTTCATTAAAGGCGCAGAGTTTGAGCCGCTGTAAAATTTCCTGTACGATTTGCGGTTTATGTTTAGCAAACTCCTCGTCGTTTAGAGTCAACCCACACAAAATTTCAAAAGAACTACAGATAACACCCCCTTTATTGGCCGAACTATCTTTGATAATAACGACCCCCTTCTCTTCGATATAGTGCCTTGCCCAAGGAGAGAGGTAGAGGTTAGCCCCCTCTACGATAGCTTTGGCAGTCGGTTCCCCCGACTTGTCGAAAAATTCTTTGTAGTTGACGTTGCACAGTGTGCGAGGACGTCCGCCACAGGGGATGAAGATATCTGCCTTGGTCTGGTGGACGTTGTTGCGGAAAAGAGCATTCATTTCATTGCTAGAGAGCCAATCTGCAACGACATTACCGTCTTTGTTTTTCCAACAAAGTGTCTGCTGGGCATAAGGGGTAGGATCACGTCTACTCTCCCGATCGAGTAAGAAGGCTCCCAAGGAGAGCTTCTCAGGGGGGTAGTGACGAATAGATTTTCCTTCATGAAAAAGCGTCGCCAGTGCACTCAAATCGAGACCGTGCGGGTCGTGGATGGTGCCCGAAATATCTGTGAGTGCTAGAAGCTTCGCGGTGTCAGGGAAGTATTTATAGAGATTGAGGATCTGGTTGCCCGCGACATCGCCATCTGGCCCGCCTGTCATCTTGACAGTGAAAGGCTCTTTTTTGGGGTCAATACCGAAATAGCGCAATACCACCTCCATGTAGACATTGACACCCAAAGAGGTGACCCCATACTCCTTGTGGTTGATCCCAAGGTGCGGTTTACCACTGATAAAAGCTACACCTGGTTTGTAGCGCTCCTTTTTCGACTCAAAAGCGATCCATTCAATCATACTGTTGTGCATATTTTCGTCGGGGCCCAAATAGATGTATTCCGGTTTTCTCCAATAATCGACGATATGTTTGGAAACAAGCGTGCCATCTTCGTGACAGTTGATCAAAGTGAGAAAATTCTTTATGAAAGAGCGTTGAGTTTGATAGAGATATTCTAGTTTCTGTTCTTCGACAAATATTGTTAAACGCTCTTCAATTTTCTCAGCAGGAATGCCGGCTATCTGTAGCTCATGTTCAAGAATTTGTGTTTCAGAGCCCAATCGTTCATACGGTTTGAGAAAGATGATCCCTTTTGCTCCACCCTCCGGAATATCTTTATTTTTCTTTTGTTGTGTCAAAGCGAGGTTGTAGCATTCTGTAAAAACTGTATTTCTCTCTGCGAGCATGCGCTCTTTTTTCTGCGGAAAAATGGTACGCAACCCACCGCGCGAGAGCTCTCTGAAGCGAATGTGGAAGCCAAAAAAGTGCATTCCCTTGATAAAAAAAATCCCAAAGGGGAGTTCGGGGAAGATCTTTTCTCGCTCAAACGGAGTGTGGTCGAGGTAGGCAGGATCGAGACGGAAGGCAAGAGCTGTTTTATTACTGCGGTAGAAGTTGCATTTCAAAGTATGCTCGATAAAATTCATCCCCTGGATAAATATATTTTTTCGTCGTGTATCATGGTATTCGTGCCCTGTATCTAACCTCTCTACTAAGAGGCAGAATTCATTGCGGACGATCTCAAAACGCTCAATACTGTTGCGTATGGGGTGGAATTTATGTTCAAAAGCTTCGCAGAGTTTAACTGTGAGCTCGGGATGGCGACAAAAGGCCTCTTCAATATTTTCAGGGCTATAGAGGTTGGGGTCTTCATGGACGAGCACTTGGTGTACAAAGGTCATGCTTGCGCGTAAAAAGTTGCCGAGATTACCGCGCAATATTCCCGTATCGATAAAGGTTTCTGCAATGCGATCTAAGGAACCAAAATATTTGAGAGTGACAACCTCTTGTAAGAAATCAGCCATATCAGCTGCATCCCACGCCGCATTCCCATCCTTGCCATGTAAACCAAAAGAGAGCAAAAAAATGGAATCGATTTTGTGTGGGTTTGTATAGGTGGCGTTTACGCGCTGCATTACAAGTCCGTGTTGATAGACGATGCGTGCTAGACGGAACAGGAAGTTGTGTTTGGGCACATTTCTCCAAGCGAGAACGATATGAACAGAAGGGATTCCTTTCTCTTCCCAATTCTCTTCCATCAGTACTCTATATTGGCAGTGGTCTCGATTAAGAGCTCGACTATACATCTCCAAAGCAATCAGTTGTCGCTCTTTCGGTAGTTTCCTAAGAAAAAAGGTATCCATACCGTTGATGAGATCGATACATTCAGCTTCCGAACGGTTCGGATCTTTTGCTTGCAAAAGAGCGACTAGTTCCTGTTTGATCCGCATTTCCAGTTGTATTTCATTGTGCTCAGGTAGTTTACTTGCCACTCTTGTGCTTTTTTGCTTCCGAAAGGGCGTTTGGCCATTGCCAGAAAATCGCAAGGGTTGCTGCGTCAACTCCTCTGAATCCGAGGAAGAGAACCCAAAACTCAGGTGTTTATGTTCTTCTGAGAAAGGCGTGTTTTCTCTCTCTACTACTTCGGTAAAGTGGATAGTAGCTATCCGCAACTTCCCCTCGATTTCAGAGTAAGGGAGGCGGTGGCGGGAAATATAGGTCGTATAGTTCTTAATCCCGTGAAAAGGGTAGCTTTCTAAGATTTTGAGATCGGCTCTAGGAGAGTCT
>JBJXGG010000181.1:0-5622 GCA_046153495.1 Chlamydiales bacterium | reverse complement strand
GAGTATCAATCTCAATTTAATCGGCTGTATGCGGGAGAGATCCCGCATATCCCCTTTATCTTCGTCCATTTTTGATATAACTCTTCGAACTTTCCTTTATATAGATTTTTGTTCCAGCTTTTATCAGCCTCTTTGATAAATTCGTCGAGAAATGAGAGAATTGCTATGTAAGGTTCCTCCAGGGGTAAGAGTTTTTTCTTTGCGATTTTCGCCTCTTTGGCTGCTTCATAGATTATTTGCGCCAGTACAGCTTGAGGATGCCGAGCAAACAGGAGAGTGGTGATTTTTTGCTTAGAATTGACAACCCCTATTCCCTTCGTAATATATTTATCGAACTGTTCTACTTTTTCGTAGAGTGCTTGAGTAAATGATTTTTGTTGTAGCGCTTGTATCTCGTTATCGTCCGAGGTGCACAGTTCTTTCTCCAATTGGTGAAGCTCTATTTTCTCTTCCTCAATTTGGTGAGCAGTGCGGGCGGCTGCCTTATGATTGTAACGCAAAAATGAGGCGTGTTTCTCTTCATTGAGTTCTATTGTTCTCTTCAATTCATAGATGCGCGCTAATAACTCGTCATGTTGCATTTTTCTCTTTCATTTATCTAATGATTTGGATAAAAATAGCATATCATATTTATCTGAGGAACTGTATGAATTTAGTAGAAATAGCAGGATTTTTAGGTGCAGATGCCGAAGAGCGTTTCACTTCTACGGGGAAACGAGTGATCAGCTTACGCTTGGCCACACGCACACGGGCTAGCGGAAAGGATGACACGATTTGGTGGCGTGTGAATCTTTGGGGTGATCGCTACGACAAAATGCTTCCTTATCTAAAGAAGGGGACAGCTCTGATCATTGTAGGCGAGTTGGCAAAACCAGAAGCCTACATAGGAAAAGATGGTAATCCTGCAGTCTCATTAACTCTAAACGCAGAAATCATCAAGTTTAGTCCTTTTGGGAAAAGTGAGAAAAGTAGCGAACAGCACTCCTCCTCTTCCGGCTTTGCACATGCACAAAGTGCCAAAGAGGAGCTTGTTACTTACGGAGCACCTGATTCGGATGATGCTCCCTTCGTAGGAGATGATCTACCCTTCTAAGGCTTATGTTTACTATTCTCCCCAAACTCGCTAGTCGTCATGACGCAGAACTCATTGTTCTTCCCTTTTGGATGAAACCCAAAAAAGCAGAGGCTGCCGCGTCGCTCGGCACACTCAAGGATGCGGTGATGTCTCCCATTGCTGCGAAAGATTTTAAGGGAGAGAAGGGAGAAAAAGCGGTTGTCTACCTCTCTAAGGAAAAAGAGCCGCGTGCTCTTTTACTAGGTCTGGGAAAACAGGAGAAGGTGTGCGTTGAAACATTGCGTAGAAGTTATTCCGAGGCGGTGAAATTCTGCCAAGAGAAAGGGATAGAGAAGATCAATGTGGTGTTGCCAGATATCACAGAGATGAGAAAAGTAAGTGCGCGTGAAACAATAGAGGGAGTGTGTGAAGGGATCCTCCTTACAAACTATAAATGGGAACAGTTGGTCACTTTGGATGAAGAGACGGTACTCCTCAAAGAAGTGACATTGATCGGGGCTTTGGAAAAAGATCTTGCCTTCGTAAAAAGATTGGAATCTATTGCAGAAGGAGTTTACCTTTCGCGCGACCTGACCAACGGTAATGCAGACGATGTTACCCCCCAATATCTAGCTTCAGTTGCCAAAAAAATGGAGCAAGAGTTTCCCTCTATCCATACAACTATATTTGACAAAAAACGGATAGAAAAAGAGAAACTCGGTTTACTGCTTGCTGTAGGGCGAGGGTCTGATCACGATCCTGCATTCATCATCATGAGTCATAAAGGAGCCCCCCGTTCCAAAGAGCATATAGTTATTGTCGGTAAGGGAGTCACTTTTGACACGGGAGGACTTAACCTGAAACCGACCGGCTCGATGGAGACCATGCGGGATGATATGTCAGGTTCTTCCGTAGCATTAAGTACGGTGACTACAGCCGCAGCGCTAGGGCTTCCCTTAAATGTAACTGCTGTTGTGCCTTCTGCCGAAAATTGCATCGACGGAAAAAGCTTTAAACCTGGCGATGTCTATAGATGTTATAATGGAACTACTGTAGAAATAGGGAATACAGATGCTGAAGGAAGGTTGCTGTTGGCAGATGCGTTGGCATACGCGGCAAAAAATCTCAAGCCCACCTGCATGATTGATGTGGCTACATTGACCGGCTCTATTGTCGTTGCACTTGGCGATGATATTGCGGGCCTCTTTTGCAACCAAGATAAGCTCGCTAATGAGTTGCTCCACGCCAGTAAAAGAGTCGCTGAAACGCTATGGCGCATGCCACTGCATGAGGCTTATGATTCTAAACTAAAGTCAGATATAGCTGACATCAAAAATATAGGGGGGCGGCCAGCAGGCTCCATTACCGCTGCTCTTTTTCTCCAACGCTTTGTTGGCGATATTCCCTGGGCGCACCTCGATATCGCCGGAACAGCCTTTCTTTCTAAAGAAAATGGCTATTGGCCTAAGAACGGTGTGGGCTTTGGCGTGCGACTTTTGATAGATTTTTTGTCGCACAAAAAAAATTCATAAGTCACTGAAAATAAAAAACTTAAGAAAATCGACTCGTGCACGAGAGAGAATTTTAAGTTTTTTTGCTAAAGTCTCTCTGTGTGGTTTCCGATAGAATGAGTAGGCAATGCTCAAATTTAACCACGATAGGAGGCAAGCCATGTTAAGAGTTCAAAGACGCAAAGCGTCCTCTTCAACAAGCACCCGTCGCACTAAGAAGCGCGCTTCTACAGCCAAGAAGCCTGCAAAGCGTCGCACAGCTAAGAGAAGTACTGCAAAACGCACTACAGCTCGTAAAACTACAAAAAAGGCTACAACTAAGCGTAAGACAACTGCTAAGCGTAAAGCTGCTCCTAAGAGAAAGGCTGCTCCTAAGCGTAAAGCCGCTCCTAAGCGTAAAGCCGCTCCTAAGAGAAAGGCTGCTGCTAAGCGTACGACAACTGCTAAGCGTAAAGCCGCTCCTAAGAGAAAGGCTACTGCTAAGAGTAAAGTTGTGCGTGCAAAAGCTGCTGTTGCTAAGCGTACTACAAGAAAAAAGGCACGAAAGTGTTCATCAGCGTCTTGCTCTCAAGAGCATGGCGCAGCTCCTAGACGAGCGACTCGTCGCAGAGCGGCTCAAAGTTGGAGACGCAACGTAATGAGAAATTACGGCCGCAGAGCTCCTTGCTAGACAGCTTGGACAAGATTCTTAATTGTTAAGTGGCAGCTAGACACCTAGCTGCCACTTTTCTTTTAATAAGAGAAAGCATAGAATTTATTGCATGATTGTAGATTCCATGCAGAATTTTTCAACGTGTTGCAAGGAGGGGAACGAGTCATCTTATCTCGTTATTTCTAACGATAAAAATGATTCTAAAGAGGCCTTATGCAACTCTCCTATTCGAGAACGTATCTATTTCGATAAAGAAAATTTTGACGAGATAAAATTTTCCTTAGAGTTTGAAAATAGCTCCTTTTTAGCCACAGAGAGGTTGATTGTCATTCATGAGGTGAATTGTCTTACTCCAAACCAGCAAGCGGTATTGATCGATGCTGTAGAGCGCCCTTGCAGTGGAGTCTCTCTTTTCATGATCGGAGAAAAGCTCACACCACAACATAAGTTATTCAAGGTGGTGAATGCCAGAGGTGTTGTTTTAAAGCTCGCGGAGAAAAAGGCTTGGGAGAAAGAGCAAGAGTTATCCTCTTGGATGTCTGCGAGTGCAAAAAACAAAGGAGTCTTATTACGGCCAGATGTAGCTACTACTTGGATAAAAAACTTTGGAGGAAATAAGGAGCTTCTTGCCCAAGAGTTAGAAAAAATGCTCTGTTATGTAGGCTATCAGGGTGAAATTACGTTAGCGATGGTTCAGCAACTTTCTATCACACTCCCTCATATAACCCTTTGGCAGCTTTCAGACGCGGTCTTCTCTCTTTCTGTAAAACAGGGAATCCAAGTAACACAACTACTTCTAGAGGAGGGCTGCTCTCTCTTCCAGATATTTGCCCACCTCCGCGCACAGTTTGATGTATCTCTTTCTATATTAAATATATATAAAAATCGCGGTGCGAGTGCAGTGAGAGACTCCTATCCCTATCTTAAGGGAGCGATGTTAGACAAGAAGATCTCTCTCCTCATTAATTTTGGTATTACTCGGATTAAAAAGGGGATTGCCCTCCTGTTTGAAACCGAACTGCAAGCCAAAAATCAATCGCTTTCTCATGAACTTCTGTTTGAGATGTTTTTGGTTCGGTTACATGGATAGAATCTCTTCTTGCCACTCTTCCTTACCTTATGTTGTTTGCGCTAGTGGTGGTATTTTGCTAATCACGGGTATTGCTCTTTTTATTCTCACAAGACTGTCGCGCCATAATTTGCTTTTACCGGCAGGGGTGAGTAGTGGTATCGGTTTTCTTGCTGTTATTGCTCCGCTTTTGCTGACTAGAAAAACTGCATCTGACCACCAGAGTGAGCGAGTCGAGGGGGAAATCAATAATAGATCTGATCATAGATGGATCACACTTAGACCTGCGATAATTGAAGCTGAGAGGAGAGTTACACGAAGGAGGATAACGATCGCTCCATCTGTCATAGAAGTGCTTGGACTCAATCAAGAAAACCCGGCTGTACAGATCGCGGGTTTAATATTTCAAGTGAGTGGAGACGCTCATCTTCCGTCTGATACGGCGATTATTGCACCCTGGATCTTTGCGGAATTAAAAGATGCTTTAGGCGTTCCATCTAGTGATGTGATTTCTACATTTGTTTATAAAGTCGATGAGTTAGTTTCTGTTCCCAGAATTCACGCTACTATATCTTTAGCTAACCCTCGCGCTGATCAATATATTCTTCTTCCCATGGATCATATATGCAATGCAATCAAAGCAATATTCCATAAAGGTCATGTACAATTCCCACGAACGTTTATTTTTTCCGGTTTTGGTACAAATGTGCGCTGTCATCTCACTGTTTCTGGCAGAGATGCCGCAGTAGCTATTCTCCAAGATGGTGGAGAATGCGATTTTGATCTTCAAGGGATTATTGACTCAAACGATAGGATAGTTGAGATGAAAGAGGCTATCATCGTATTGGGGTCTATATCAGAAGCGCCGAGAAGCGAAGATCTCGATCTGATGCGAGAATATTTTGCCGCTCTTGAAACAGCGCAGGATATACATACGTTTGGGGTATATGTGAACACCAACGCTGTTTTACGGGTTGGTCAGGTGATGGGAGATAGAAGAAATTTGTATGTGCGAGAGATCCAGGGTCGATCCGGAGCATCTTTTACGTATGCTTTTAATACAGGAGGAGCACGACCTCGCATTCGGATTCAGGGGCTGGAAGAAGAGGAGTCTGATGGAGACTCTGTTTCCTCCTCTTCTCTAAGTCCTCTACCCATCCAGATGAGTTTTCATGACCGTCTGAGGCGAAACAAGTTATTTGGGGTTACTCCTGAGATATTAGCTTCGTGTGGAGCGATCTATGATGTGTTGCATGGGGCAGACCTGCCACTCGGTTTTGTCAACGCTCTACTTCTTTGTGGCCCTCCAGGAAACGGAAAGACGGCATTGACGGCA
>JBJXGG010000176.1:0-3793 GCA_046153495.1 Chlamydiales bacterium | reverse complement strand
GGTATATATTTGTTCACAAGTAGTGAATGTGTTCACCTGCAGAACTTCCCTTTGCTCGGAGCACCGGGGTCGAGTTTAAGGGAGAGGGAGTAGCGCATATCGGCCTCTCTATGTTCAATAATGAAGTTAAATCGCCAGTGCTGGAATAAGACGGTTCCAAGGTTGAGCATATACTCGAGGTAAGTTGGTTGGTTTGGTCTATCCCAACCTCTTCGCAGATCAAATTCTGCGGTTAGGTCGGGTGTAGGTCGGACGAACGTGCGAAAGAGGAAGGTTTGCCTTCTATCCGAAAGGGGAGAGGCGAGGATCGAAGCAGGGGAGCGAGTCACATCGAGGATAAAGTTATAAAAGTCGGCTTTGCGGATATAGTATCTACTTCTGCCATGGTATCCAAAGCCGACGGCAAAGTGTTCGCTGAAGGTCCAATCGAGATGAGCATTCAAATAGTAAGGGTTATGGAAAGCGAAGCTATAGCCACTTACCAGATTAAAGCTCAAAGGACGGATGGGACGGATCTCACAATCAAAAAAGCCGGTTGGAATTGCATTCGGCAGAGTCGATGCTCCTAAGAAAGCATTGGCCCAGATATCGTACCAAAAAAAGCGGTGGATGCCCCGCTTTGACTTGAGGAAAAAGCTATTTTTCCATCCAAAGCGGATTTGATTGAGTTGGTTCCAACCGTCGGCGATCGAAAAAATATAGTGATCGGGAAGTGATACGCGCGGCTTTGTGAGGTAGGTATAGTGTACATAGGGCTCCATGATATGACGCACACAGCCAAAGGTACGGCTAGCCTCTGTCTCAAGAGAGCATCCAAATTTCCCCAATAATTGCCCCACATCACCCCTACCTGGACTATTGGTATAGTAAATGCCGATCAACCCTGCGAGCGGGGTGGCCGTGACAGGGCCGACTGCAAAAGGGCGGTAGATATTGGGAGTTGTGGCTATACGTCCTCCATGAAAGTTTCTCCTGGGAGAGACATCATCACTAAAGACATAATCTAGATAGGCTGCAGAGAGATCACTCTCAACTACCACACCTGTAGAGGGAATTTCATAGGGGTGTAGGTGAAGATAAAAGGAGGGGAGCTCCTGATTCACCGATTGGAATGAGTTGACTTGGACCCGGCTAAAAAGGTTTGCGATCCACTTTGGGTTTTCATGTCGGATATTGAGGCACGTATCACCTGCAGTCTTCAAATCGTAGTCACGAGTTCGAAAGTCGTAGGCCATCTGCCCATCGCTCACAAAATCATACAATGCTTTTACTGAAAGAGTATCATAGAAATAGCGGTCGAAAAATGTGCCGGCAAATCGATAGCGATCTCGAGTTTGAGGATCATCAATCGCCAAATCGTGAGCCCAGTAGTTGCGTGTATAAAACTCCGTGTAGCGCCATTTGGGATTGTAGAAAGTATCAATACCGGCCCCTAACCCATGTTTGAAAAAACCGTCTAAACGGGCTGTACCCTTCAAATCATTGTAGTTTAAAAAATTGTAAAGCAGACTCACGTGACTGTCTAGGTAGCGACCCCAACCAAACTTTATGGCAAAAGGAGAACGGTTCAACCGTTTATTGAGATTGAGTTTCATGTAGGGGAGCCAAAATAGGGTGTTGTCGAACAATTTGAAATGGACCCCTTTCGCACTCGCTATCTGATTTTGATTCAACACAAGGTCACGGGTAAGGATTAGGAGATCTCGTTGATCTTTTCCTTCGGAAGTTGTGATGTAACCATCTAGTACCCTGAGTTTGCCACCTGGTCCTATCTGCATCTCTTTTCCTCCCACAAACCAGGGGGGAGAGGCAGTCTTACCGTTCAATAAGTAGCCTGTTTCACTGATAAAGTCGTAGAAGATGGCATCGGCGGTGAGTACCCAGCCTTTGAAATCGATGAAGAGATCGCCTTCGCAATAGACGCTGCAAAGAGGAGGGGTGGCATCCATTTTACGCGTGTAGACAAACTTTCTTGCCTGGATATGGAGCTCTTTTCCTGTCAACACGCCTCCTTGATCAGTCGTAAGTACTCCATCACAATAATGAGGATTCAAAAAATGCGCTTCGATTCGCTCCGTTCCGACCGGCAATGGGCAGGGAGTTACCGGTGTGCAAGGAGCACTACAGTTAGTGTCCCAAATCTCTGGAAGATCAACATTTAGAGGATCAGCCTGCAGAGATGCGATAAAAAAGAAGGCGGTAAGGAGGAATCCTTTTTTCATTACTCAGTGGTTCGAATCAATAGTCCTGCAAGAGCATAGCGGTTTTTGGGATTTCCGTAAGCTATTGCCTGGATTAATGTTTCTATCCCAGTTAAGCTTTGAGCGCTGCATAGGGTCTCAAAGGCGTTGATCAGAAACTGGGAGGTCTCTTCTGCTGTGAGGGTGAATTGCGATTCTCGCTCTTTCGATCGCTCTTCTTTGAAGCTGATCAACATTTTATCTTGTTCTTTTTTGATCCAATCGACGAGATTTTGTTCATAAGGCCCCTTCTCTCCTAGTTGAAAGAGGGCGAGGTTGCAGTAGTTGCGGATGTAGGGGGCCCCTGTTTTTTGTTGCATCTCTTTTAGGAGAGCAATCGAATTGGCAGAGCGGTGGTTGACGAGTAGATCGATCAGAGGAGGGATCAAAATCGTCTCTTGTTTCTCAAAGATAAGGCGTGCGAGTTGGAGAAAATTCTCTTCGGGGAGCTCTAGGGCGCTTGTGAGGATTACACCTTTTAGGCCAGCGCTTGCTTGAGCCAAACCGATCAAATTCTTCTCTTTTTGTGTGGCAGAGGAGACCGCTTTCCACGCTCCGATGGCCCCAGCTGGAGTTGTTTTCCTGTAGAACCCGATATCCTTCGTCCCTTTGATGATCATCGTTTCGAGGAAGGGGAGGCATTTGGGGTCTCTTTGCGCTAAAAGAGAGAGGGCGGCATTGAGTTGAACATCCCGATCACGGTTGTCTAAAAGAGTGTAGAGCAATTCTCGGCTTTTTTTTGTTTCCACTTTTCCCAGAGCGGTAATAGCAAAAAGATTGAGACCTTCGGCTCTCGCGAGGATTTGCTCTTCGGCTGACGACTCGCCTAGCAGGTGTAGGGAGAAGAGAGCGACTAAACTCAAATCCTCTTGTTTGCTTTGTGTGAGATATTGCAAAAGAGGGATGGCACTTCTATCTTGCATCTCGGCAAAGCAAAGAGCAGATGCTTCTTGGAGGGCAAAGTGCGTTTGCGAGGCGAGTTTATGGATTTGGGGCAAAAAATCATCTCGTTTTTGTTTGGCAATATGGAGCAGCGCCTCTACGCGGACTTGGAAATCTTGGTCGCATAGATATTGCTGCATAATTTGGTTAGCCGATTCGGTATCGATATGGACGATGATTTGTGGAAAAAGGGTGTGGACCATGTCAGGCACTTTGTAATAGAGCGCCGCCACATGATCTACGACAATGGGGTTTTTCTTTTGTGCCAGTTGGAAGCAAGCCTCTAATCGTGGTAACAAAAAGGGGGAGGAGAGGGCTTCCATCAAGAGTTGATCGGCTACGTCATCGTCGTAGTGCCCTAAAAAATTTAAGGCAACCAGCTGGCTTTTGATCTCTTTACTACGGATTCCTTTCTCTAAAACAGGGAGGAGCTGGGGAGAGAGAGCGACCCCCGCTCCAAAGAGAGACATCAATTGTATTTCGGGATCGCTATCTCCCGCTCCTTGTTCTAATAGCGAGCGCCCCACCTGCTGGAGCAGATCAAAATCTTGTCCCTCAGTGGCTTTTGCGTGAGTCAAATAGGTGGTAAGCGCTTGGGGGATTTCTCCTAA
>JBJXGG010000175.1:0-15060 GCA_046153495.1 Chlamydiales bacterium | reverse complement strand
GAATGATCGTTTCTCACTCATGTGTAAAAACATGCGTTTCGAAACGATCATTCAAATCTGTCGCATTATCCAACCCAACTCTTTAACTTTATTTCTGATAAATGGTATAACCTGAGTTTTGGGTTGTTCTTCCTCGTAATCAGAGGAGTTGTCTGAGATGATTTCAATGGCCATTGCTACCTTTGTTTTGAACATATTGTAAAAAGTCTCTCCAAGCACATGAATCGAAGTGTAGGAAAGAAATGATGGTCCATCTTCTTCTTTTGTAGACGAGGTCTAATGATCCCGCCTCTTTTGCATGTGCCAATTTTGCGGTTGTTGTGGCTGTAAAACTATAGATTCGTGCACCCGGTCCTCTCGCAAGTAACTGGTATTCTTCTCCTACTTTGACTAACCCTCCCTCAAAGGGCAAGAGGTGCGATCGCCACTCTTCGATGGCGGCTTCTGTGGTTATATAGTTTTTTTTTGGCGCAAGTAGGTCGTTTTTTCGGCGGCAACCTATCTTAATGGCGGCAATAATGGAGATTGTAAGGAAAGTAGTGCCGGAGGCTGCGGTGAGGAGGATCTTCCACTTCAACTCCCAGGGAAAGTTGAAAGGATCAATATGCTTTATACTTAAAGCGCCGATCGTCGCGCTCAATGCAGCGCCGCCGTAGAGTAGTCCGATGCCTAAAGCAGCGGGGATCGCCGAATAAAGCTCCTTCCGGTATTGCTCTTCTTCAGCAAGAAAAGAGCCTTGAATGTCGACTTGAGACAAATCGAATGCCAATGCAGAAATAACACACGCCATGCCCCTATTTTATAAAATAAATATTTATCTATAATAAAATTTATTTAAAGATCGATCTTTTATTACGGCGATCAATAAAGTACCAGGAGCAAAAGAAAACAACAAGAGCGATGCTCCAGGTAAGTAGGTTAGGGAGAGTCAGCCATGGGTAAGTCGGCTGGGGTAGGGGGCCGAGGCGAGGGCCGGGAGGCCAAAAGATGAAGGAGGGGGCACCTCGGAGGTTTTCCACAGGAACAAAGCCGAAATCGCGGCTATCGGCGCTACCTGCATAGTTGTCCCCAAGGGCGATGATGGCATTGTCTGGTAGGGAGAGGCCAAACCTTTGGATGAAGGGGATATCTAGGGTACCATCTGCGTTCACCGGAGGACCGTGGTCGATAAAGGCGATATAAGAGGAGCTCTCTTGCCGCTCCAGCTCATTTTTGATGAACGCAGTTAAGAGAGGGTCTCCCTTTTTGAGGAGGGGAGCACCCATCACATAGAGGTCCCCATCGCGCCAGTAGGCAAAACGTTGGGGGTTAAAGGGCTGATTCTCTGCCGTGGGATTGAAGAGGAGATTGAACGCAAATCCCTGGTTGAAGAGTTTTTGGATAAACTCACTATTGTAAAGAGAGTTATGAGCGCTCATCGGCCATAAGATTCCTCCGGGAAGTACTCTGCTTCCTTTCCCGTAATAGAATTCATAGGTGCCGTTGGGAACTTTCGGGAATTTGATGTCATACTCGGGGCGTTGTATGCGCACGCTACTTTCGTGATAGCGGAAGGCTTGGCCATCTCTTACTTGGAAGCGGGCTGTGATAAGGGCTTTTCGTAGGGTGATAAGGTGCTCTTCATCGAGGGGAATTAGTGTGGACATCGTAGAGAGGGCGGGGTAATAGCGTCCGGTCTCACTTTTTTCTACGGCAGGCCTAGGAGAGGTGAGATTCGGCGTGTGGCGAAGCTCTAAAATGAGTTTTCCGTCGAGATCCTTCTGGTAGAATTTCCGTGTTTCTGCTTGCGTGAGAAGGCGGCACATCGCGTAATTGCCCATTCCCCAAAGTTCACTATATCCTTCGGGTTTGGTATGGGGCTTTTTCATCGCAGCGAGATTTTCCTCTGCCCACTCTTCTCCATTGAAAAAGGTGCCTCTCACCAAACCATTTTGCCCCACGGTAAGACGCGCGAGCGGCAGATTCATCTGTTTGAAAGTGGCTTGTCCGTATACTCCCTGCGCCATTTTATCTTTAAGAGAGACTTTCCCTTCAAAGGAGATGTAGGGGATATGCTCAATTCTATCGATGCCTATTTTTTTCAAAATCTCGGGATTGGAGAGGTCATCAAAAGGGTAGCCGTGTTGATCGATCCCATAGATACGGCCTCCATAAAAGTAGAGGGTATCGCCAGGTTTCGAAACACATCTTTTGATAAATCGTTTTTTGCCGGGAAAAATGCCAAAATAGAGCATTCTGTTATCCGCAATATCCATGTTTTGGGTTGTGAATACGATGATCCCATTGCGTCGGATATAGTCAGGTTTATGAAAAAAAAGTTTGTTTTGCAAAGGAAGATGGGTTCCAAAAGTAGTTTTGGAGACGACTAAGCGGTCCAACTCTTCGATTGTGGGCCGCATCGAACCTGTTGGTACCTGGTAGAGCTCGAACCAAAACTGGCGGATAATAAAAGCGACGACTAAAGCAAACAAAAGGGCGTAAAAGAGCTCGCATACAAAATCTACCACGCTTTTGCGCATATGCTCTTTACTAACAGAGACTACATTACGCGCATATTTCGATGCCTTTTCACGATCATTTTCTAAAAGAGCTTCATCCAACCCTCTTAGCTCTCTCTCTATCTCTTCTCGTTGGTGGGTAGAAAGACGCTTCTGTCGTCTGCGGAATTGTGCAAACGAAGAACGGAGAATTTTGCGACTTTTTCGCAATGAATAGAGCTTTGGCATAAGAGTCCAGGATCATAATAAAATTGATGATAAAAAGAAATGTGGAAAGTTTGTACGCAACATATACGCCTAATTCTTTCCAATAGACGGGTTTTTATGTGGAAACGCTGTTTACAACTTGTCTATAAAAATAGGATGTGGCAGATAAACTACTTAAATTAGGTATCTTAAATGTTAGGTTCTTTGTTTACAGGTTTGTTCATATTCGGTAGAAATCGTGCATTCGGGAGCCTCTTTGGGGGAGACAACAAAGAGGTAGTTTTGCTCTTGATCTAGTTGCGCAAAGTCTTCATTTGCAATTGTTAGAACAATTTTATCTTCTTGTCGAGAGAGGGTATGGGGGAGGATTGTTGGTTTAGCAGCAAAGGTGTCACTCTCCTCTGCCATCACTATAAATTCTTGGAAGTAGCTAGGCGCTTTGAGGAAGAGTTGGAGTCCTTTTTCTGTTTGGGTCGGTTGACCCACGAAAGCAGGGGGGCGATAGGGGAGCGAAGGTTGGGGCGACTTAGCTCCTAGTCCGGAATCAATCACACGTAGGCGCACTTGGGTTACTTTGGCATCGACTTCGATCCAGCTGGGGAAGCAGGAAGGGTAATCGGTAGACTCTTTGGGTAGGTAGATTTCGATACGGTGGCGTGCCATCTCACTATTGTCGTTGGGCCACCTCGTGTAGTAGGCAATAAAAGGGGTTCCTTCGATTTGGTTTCCTTCCACTATGTGTGGCGGGGTCCAAAGTTTTCGCTTATCTTGTTGGCCATGTTTGGGAGGAAATCCCACTTTTTTTCGCTCTCCTTCAGGGACCTCATAAAAAGAGAGATTGAGTAGTGTCGAGAGAAAGGTGTGGGCCTCTTTTCGGTCGATCCACCCCATATGCGTGAAGGAGAACGTCTCTTCCAGACTACCCGATGAGAGGTTAATTTGGGAGATGGTCCACAGAGTGTGACCCGGCGCTTTTGCCTCAAACCACACCTTCCAATTCAAATCATCTTTGTTGGCCGCAGGGATCGACACCTCTTCAATGATAATCTTGTCTTGATCACAGGAGCGGATAAAGAGAAATGTCTGTGTGTTTTCGGACTGCGTCACAAAATAACTCCCTTCAGGGGAATTACGTAAACATTCTTTTAGTGTGATTTGCCCAAAAGCAGTCGAGCAGAGGCAGAGTAGGAAAAGCCAAATCTTTTGCATAAGTTACGATATTTTACTTGTTTTTTAGGTTCAAAGAAAGTAAATTCTTCCTCTTTTAGGACCATGGAGTAATAAGAATGAAAGATGATATTCACCCAGCTTATCAAGATGTTCTTTTTATCGATACATCTACAGGGCACAAATTTGTGATTGGGTCGACAATGCAGCCGAAGGCTCGTGAGACATTTGAAGGGAAAGAGTATCCCGTGTGTCACCTCACTGTTTCGTCTGCTTCTCACCCTTTCTTCACAGGGAGTAACCAGTTTATTGACACGGAAGGACGTGTTGATAAGTTCTTGAAGCGCTATGCGAACAAGAAGCAAGTCCCTGAGCAGCAAAATAAAGAGAAGATAGAGGAGAAGAAGGTTCCTGCGAAGAAAGGCAAGAAGAAGTGAAGAAAAAAATTGCAACCCTTCTTGCCCGTTTTAATGAGGTAGAGGAGGCTCTTGCAAGGCCGGATGCTTTCGACAATCCTGCAAACTATCGTGCTCTCACACAGGAGCATTCATATCTCTCTGATATTAGGAACTCTGCAGAAAAGTTAGAGAAGGCAGAAAAGAGTTTTCGCGATTCTAAGGAGCTTCTTGCGCAAGAGCGTGATCCGGAGATGCGCGCTTTTTTGGAAGAAGAGATTCTTTCTATCGAAAGCTCTCTTCCTAATCTGCAGCAGCAGTTGGAGACGCTCCTTGTTCCTCCTGATCCTGATGATGACCGCAATGTGATTATGGAGCTTCGTGCTGGCACGGGCGGAGATGAAGCGGCTCTTTTCGTCGGTGATTGTGTACGGATGTATCAGCTTTTTGCCGATGAGAAGGGGTGGAAGATGGAACTCCTTTCGTGCAATCCATCGGATATTGGGGGTTTCAAAGAGTATATCATGGCTGTTTCTGGACCTAAGGTGAAGCGATTTTTGCAGTATGAGGCGGGAACGCATCGTGTGCAGCGGGTTCCTGACACGGAGACGCAGGGGCGTGTGCATACTTCAGCGATTACGATAGCAGTGTTGCTGGAGCCCTCTGAGGAGGAGGAGGTGCATCTTGAAGAGAAGGACTTGCGTATCGACACCTATCGAGCCTCTGGCGCAGGGGGACAGCATGTCAATACGACAGATTCTGCGGTGCGTATCACACATATCCCGACTGGGGTTGTGACGTATTGTCAGGATGAACGGAGCCAGCATAAGAACAAAGATAAGGCGATGCGTCTTTTAAAGGCGAAGATTGTCGATGCTGAGCGGCAGAAGCGAGAGCAGGCGGAGGCGAGTTTGCGCGCCTCGCAAGTGGGCTCAGGTGATCGTAGCGAGCGGATTCGTACCTATAATTTCCCTCAAAATCGTTTGACTGACCATCGGATCAACCTTACTCTCTATTCCCTTGACCGGATTATGGAAGGGGATTTGGGTGAGGTAGTAGGGACCCTCGTGAAGCATTTTTATCAAGAGAAACTCTCTTTATGAAGACTATTTTAGAGCTCCTCCACCTTTCGACACATTTTTTAGAAGAGAGGGGTGTGGAGCGGCCCCGTCGTTCTGCCGAAGAGGTGGTCGCTTTTGCTTTGGGAAAAAAGCGTCTAGACCTCTATCTGGAACATGATCGCCCGATTAGTGAAGAAGAGTTAGTCAAATGTCGTGCATGTCTGAAAAGGCGTGGTACTGGAGAGCCAGTTCCTTACATTGTAGGGGAGGTGGAGTTTGCAGGTGTCACTTTGGAAGTGAATCGCAATGTGTTGATCCCTCGTATTGAGACAGAACTTCTTGTCGAAAAAATCTCGTCCAAAGGGATTCTGTGGGATGTCTGTTGCGGTAGCGGAGCGCTGGGCATCGCATTGAAAAAACGGTATCCCGATTTGCAAGTTACCCTCTCCGATATCTCAGAAGAGGCTTTGGCGGTAGCAAAGCGTAACGCACAGCGCAATCAGGTAGAGGTAGAATTCCGCCAAGGAGACTTTCTCGAACCTTTTGTCGGCGAAAAGTGCGATATCTTGGTCTGCAATCCCCCTTATGTGACCGAAGAGGAGTTCAAAAATCTCTCTCCAGAAGTGCGGCTTTTTGAGCCAAAATTAGCACTCGTGGGTGGTCTTGCCTTTTATGAGAGACTCGCTAAAGCAGATCACTATGGCACACTCTACTGCGAAATAGGAGCCAAGCAAGGTGCCACCATCAAAAAACTTTTTGGCGGAGGCACTGTTGAAAAAGATTTATCCGGCTTAGACCGTTTTTTTATCTACAGCTATGGCTCAATCGGCTGAAAAATAGAAAAGTATAAAGAGATGAAAAAGAATTTTTTCCCCTTGTATTCCATTCATTTTTTCGTTAATCTGTACGGCTATGTTTGGCACTCTGTCCGAAAAATTTACTGATATCTTCGCCTCGATGGTGGGGAAGAGGAAGCTCTCTGAAGAGAATATCTCAGAGGCCGTGCGTGAAGTGCGTCTTGCTCTTTTGGACGCCGACGTCAATTATACGGTTACAAAAAATTTTATTAAGCGTGTCAAGGAAAAGGCTTTAGGAGAGAAGGTGATTAAGTCAGTCACCCCGGGGCAGCAGTTCATCGAGCTATTGCATGAAGAGCTAGTCGAACTGATGGGGGGAGGCGAGGCGAAACTCAATCTCAATGGGAAGCCGGCTGTGGTCATGCTGTGTGGTTTGCAAGGTTCCGGGAAGACGACTCAGTCTGCAAAGTTGGCGAAATATTTGAGCAAGCAGGGGAAGAGAGTCGCTCTTGCAGCGTGTGATTTGCAGCGGCCCGCTGCGGTGCAGCAGCTCCAGACGTTAGGGAAAGATTTGGGTATTCCTGTCTTCTCTATTGAGGGGGAAAAGGATCCTCTGAAGGTGACCAAAGAGGCGCTGCAGTGCGCAGTGCGTGGTCTATTTGATGTGCTTATTTTGGATACTGCAGGACGGCTGCATATCGATAGTGAGCTCATGAAGGAGCTGACGAAGATCAAGAATGTGGCTAAGCCGACAGAAGTGTTGTTTGTTGCCAATGCAGCGACGGGGCAAGATGCGGTGACAACAGCGCAAGTTTTTGAGGAGCAATTGGGTATCACGGGTTCGATCCTGACGATGCTTGATGGTGATACGCGCGGTGGCGCTGCGATCTCGATTCGTGAGGTGACCGGAAAGCCGCTTAAGTTCGAGGGAATTGGCGAGCGGATGGATGATCTGCAGTTGTTTAATGCCGATTCTATGGCCGACCGGATCTTGGGAATGGGGGATACGATTAACCTGGTGAAACAGGCGAAAGAGCATATCAGCGAGAAGGAAGCCGATGAGATGGAGGAGAAAATGCGCAAGGCTTCCTTCACTTACGAAGATTACCTGAAGCAGATGCAGGCTGTACGCAAGATGGGATCTTTCAGCAAATTGATGAAAATGATGCCAGGTGGAGCAAAGATTCCCGACTTTGCGGAAAAAGAAAAAGAGTTTTTTAAAATCGAGGCGATCATTTTGTCGATGACGAAAAGAGAGCGTCAAGAGAAAGATTTGTTGGATATCAGTCGTTGTAAGAGGATTGCTCGAGGGAGTGGAACTGATCTAGCGGCGGTCAACAAATTAAAAAAGAGTTTTAAACAATCTAAGCAATTCTTCAAGAGTGGTTCGAAGAGAAAAGCAATGGAAAAGTTCATGGGAGGAAAATAATGGCTTTGAAGATCCGTTTACGTCAGATGGGGCGTAGGAATAGAGTCGTATACAGATTGGTATTGAGCGACGCACGCTCTCCACGTGATGGGAAGTTCGTCGAGCAGTTGGGTTGGTATAACCCACATGAGGAGACGGAGAACGTCAAGATTGATGAGAAGCGCATCCATTTTTGGTTGGAGCGAGGCGCTATCTTGACGGAGAAGGCAGAGAGGTTAGTGAGCAAAATGGCTCCAGATGTAATGGCGGAGGTAAAGCGAGCTAAAGAGAAAGTGCGTGAAAGAGCGTGTGCAAAAAGGCGTGCCTCTCGCAAAAAGCGGGTTACCGCAGCTTTGGCCTAACTCATGAAAATAGATATTCTCTCTCTATTTCCCCGCTATTTTGATGGGCTCTTTGAGGAGAGTATTTTAGGTAGGGCCGTGCGTCGGGGTCTGCTGGAGATAAGACGGGTAGACATCCGCGATTTTGCGAAAGATCGCCATCGCACAGTAGATGACCGCCCTTACGGGGGTGGTCCTGGGATGGTATTAAAGGCAGAGCCGGTCGTTGAGGCTTTACGCAGTTGTAAGGGTGAGAGATCACATGTGGTCTATCTTAGTCCAAAAGGGAAGCGGTTAACGGCAGCAAAAGCGAGGGAATTAGCCAGCTACGACCATTTGATTCTGCTTTGTGGTCATTATGAAGGAATCGATGAGCGAGCCTTATTCGAAGTTGATGAGGAGATTAGCATCGGCGATTATGTCCTCTCGAATGGGATGTTGCCCGCCGCCGTCGTAGTTGATACTGTTGCCCGCTTTATCCCTAGTACTTTGGGGCATGAGGAGGCTGCGATGCAAGACTCTTTTGAGGATGGATTGTTAGACTGTCCTCATTACACACGTCCTGCCTGTTTTGAGGGACAATATGTGCCAGAGGTGCTTTTGGCCGGAGCCCACGAGGAGATTGCTGCTTGGCGGCGTAAGGCACAATTAGAGAAGACGCGAACGGTGCGCCCTGATTTGTATATGAGATACTTGGGAGCAGATGAAGAGGGAGTAATGGAGGATGGAGCGATGATGGATGTAACATTGGTGGTAGGTGATCTGAAGCGGAGTCTGAAGTTGTATAACAAGAAAATGGGATTTCCTTTGTTAGCGCAGGAAAAGAGACGTGCTTCTTTGGATCTGGGTGGTTCGGTTCTCTCTCTCGTAGAGGGGGAGTCTCCCGGGCCCAGACAGGGCACCGTGATGCGGCTTGTGATCCAAAAAAGGGAGCCCTTTGAGCTGATGGCAAGCCGGCTTTTGCGTGCGAAAGAGCTTGTACAAGAATTTGATATAACAGATGGGCAAGAGAGTTCCATCGTGACCTTCTCAGATTTAGAGGGATATCGATGGATGCTTTTGAACAGAAAAGGAGAGAAGTAAAAAATGGATGCTTTAATTGATTCGTTTGATCAAGAGCAGTTGAAAGACAATATTCCTGATTTTCATGTAGGTGATACGGTCCGTGTTTCAACGAAAATTATTGAGGGAGAAAAGGAGCGGGTTCAGGTCTTTCAAGGAACGGTGATTGCGCGCAAGGGAAAGGGTCTTTCTGAGACATTCTCTATGCACCGCGTCTCCTATGGTGAGGGAATGGAGCGTGTGTTTTATCTCCATAGTCCTCGGATTGTGCAGATTCAGGTTGTGAAGAAGGGCGATGTGAAGCGTGCAAAGCTTTACTACCTCCGTGGCGCAACTGGTAAGGCAGCGAAAGTGAAAGAGAAAATTGGAGCGCGTCCTTCTAAGAAGACTCGCAAGCAGATTGATATAGAAGAGACGATTACGATCGAGAGCCACGAGAACGATAATGCCGTTGAACTTGCAGAGCCCTTTGTGGAGACAACTTCCCAAGAGTGAGCAAAAGCGACTTCTCACGTTAGTGGAATATGAGAGGGTGGCACAAAAAGAGGGCCACCCCATCGTTGCCGGAGTCGATGAAGCGGGCCGGGGCCCTCTTGCGGGACCCGTTGTGGCGGCTGCCGTGATTGTTCCTTCAGGATTTTTTTTTCCGGGGATAGATGATAGTAAAAAGCTCACTCCAAGGAGTCGAGAGGCTCTTTTTACTGATATCCAAGAAGAGACTATTTTCGGTTTAGGAATCGCCTCGGTTGCTTTAATCGAGAAGATCAATATCTTGCAGGCTACCCTGCAGGCGATGCGCGATGCCATACAGCAATTGGGTCAGCCTGCCTATTTATTAGTGGATGGCACTGTTCTGCCCTCCACCCCAGGGCGTGCCGTGATAAAAGGGGATGCTCTCTCTCAATCGATTGCTTGCGCCTCCATTTTAGCCAAAGTGACTCGAGATCGGATGATGTCTGCCTATGAAGAGATGTATCCTGATTATGGTTTTGCCCAACATAAAGGATATGGGACGGCGCAGCATCGCGCTGCGATCCAGCGGTTTGGATTATGCCCCCTCCACCGTCCCTCTTTTTGTACTAAGATACTATAGCCGATTCAATTGAGATTGACACTCTCCGGTTGTGCCAAAACCCTGCGGTTTAATGATCCCAAATCGGTCAATATTAGAAATATGGATCGATTTGGGATCATTAAGCCCCGGGAGTTTTCGCGCAATCAGAGAGTGTCTATCTCAATTTAATCGGCTATAACGCAACAATTTCTATGGGAGTAGATAATGAAGAGAGTTGGACTGGCAATTTTAACGATTTTAACCTGCGGTATGGTGCATGCGCTACCTGTAGGAAACCCTTCCGAAGCGAGTTTGCTTATTGATGGCCTATTTTGGGAGGGGCAATGCCCTGATATATGCGATCCCAATCTGACCTGGTGTGATGCAATCAGCATACGCGTTGGTTTTTTAGGAGACTATATTTTTAATCGTTATCTCGAGATTAATTCTAACAACAAGTCTAAAGATGCTGACAAAACACGCGTTATGACAAATGCCGGCTATTTTGCAGCAAATTTCTGGGATAGAGTCGATGTTTTTGCTACATTAGGAGCCTCTAGCATTTTTCAACAGAGTGATTTTGGAACCATCGCTAACCGCGGTCCTGGAGCTTTAGGAGTTGTTGCTCCTTCCGGGGATGCTATTTATCAATTGTGGACCAATACCGATTTCTCTTGGAGCGTCGGTCTAAGAGGCCCCATTTGGGAATGTGGATGCACATCTGTTGGTGCAGAATTCCAATATTTTCAAGCAAGACCGAAGCTCAGATATATCAACACCTACTCAGGACCAAACGCTCAAGTACCATTAATTACTTCTGATACTGGGTCACGTCAAGCCTTTGGGAATGGGTATACAACAAAATATTATGACTGGAAGGTCGGTTTGGGAATCTCTCATCGCATCTACAATCTCGTTCCTTATGCTGCTGTGACATGCTCCAACGCGAAATGGCTACTTGGAAACGCTGTGATAAGAAACCAATATCTTTTCGGTGTTCCCCCACAAATTGCTGCACAAGCAATACCATTCTCTACAGTTTTACAAGACCAACGTGCAGCGAAGACTTGGGGCTATGCCTTGGGTGTCACTCTTGTCGATTGTGAAAAAATGTCGCTTAATCTAGAGGGAGATTTTGCTTCTTCTCTAGAAGTCGCCATAAATGCACAGATCCGCTTCTAAACTGCTTCGAGGTTTATTTATTGGGGCACACTTGGTGTGCCCTTTTTTTTCGAAAGAACTCTACTGTGAGACAATCACAGCTATGCACGAGACTGCGTTGAATGTCATATGCAGTGCAATAGGGGCCCAAAGAGTGCTCTCCCTCTCATAAATAAAGCAAAGAAAATAGGAGAGCACAAAAAGAGAGGTAATGATCTCAATATTGCCTCTTTCTTGTCCTGGTGTATAGTGGACAAGAGCAAAAACCAGCGCTGTCACAACAATCGCCCCGTGCCGCCCCAAAAAGCGGCGCATCCATGATTGAAGAAATCCACGAAAAAGAAGCTCCTCCAAAAAAGGGACTATCATTATCACCCCCACCAAAGTCAGAGCAAACACAAAAGGATACTCCATCATCTGCTTGAGGTGCTTTACGGCCGGTTGCTCAATCACAGCCTTTCCCCAGAGCCAATTTGTGATAGCCATGACAAGCGTTCCCACAATCAATACATAAGGATAGCTGATAAGCCAGGTGAGCACACCCATTCCTACGCTTTTCAGGCGAAATCTCCCAAAAATGGTTCGGACCACATTTCGATTGATACACGCAAGATAGAGCAGTAGCAAGGCAAACACGAGCCCTATATAAAGAAGGTTTAGCCAACCCAACTGATCTGAAGAAAAAGGTAGTACAGATTGTATAAAAATAGGATAGAAAACCGTTACACCTATATAAGTGGCAAAAGCGCCTAATACCGGAAGATAAGTGATAGGATACCATGCTTGAGAGGAAGGGAGGCGAAAGAAACGGAACCTCACTCCCAGAAAAGTGACGAGCACCCCAAAAAAGACTACGATAAGAAGAGTATAGCCTGTGGGGTGCTCTAGCATTACTTAGCTGCCACAATATATGCCTCTATATGAGAGACAAGCTCTCGTACAAGGCGATTGTGTGCTAAGCCCATGGGAGTATTCTGGTATAACTCCGTGCCCCAATGCGTCTTCACATAATCGACGGAGAGATACGCTTTGGAAATAATATGATCATACTCCAAGATCTCTTGCAGAACTACTTTCGGCTCCACAGAGCGTCTGTCTATCACACGTACACGCATTGCTAATGATAAAACAGCGCCGATCTCATCTGCACGAGAGGGCTTATCACCATGCATAGAAAGACCATATGATTTCTGATTCTGCTCGATCAGCTCACTCACTACGACAAACTCTGAAGCACCAAATCGATTCAATGTCGCTGGAGATATCTCTTTTGGGTTCGCTACAAGCAATGTCTTGGCCAACTCATTCGATCCATTTTCTCGTAATAGATAGAGCTTGGAAGAATCAAAGACGCGACGCCGTATCTCATCCGTCAACTCTCGTGAAACATCCCACGTCAAATCCAACCCCTCTACACGATTAATCACAGGCATCACAATCGTGATAGGCTTCATTTGGCCTGTCTTTTCGTAAAGACCTACATCATTGTAACTTCTCACACAGCTCTGCAATGTTAAAGCTGCAAATACGACGAATATCAAAACTCTCATGCTTTCACCACCATCAATTTATTGCACAATTAGATAAATGGGCATTATATGTAGGGTTAGCTTTCAATACAAGGGTTCAGTCATGCCAAGTTTTGCTGGGATCATCTATCCGAATGCCTTCCAGATGTCAGAACTCATTGTTTCTATGTCACAGATTTTTATTTCCATGCCTTCTTCTCAACCATTTAGATTTTTTCGCTATAAAAACTGTGAGATAGGCACATGGAATGTTCCTATTGGCTCAAATCCGCAAAAATCGATTTGGGGATTTTTCGATGGCGAGATGTTCAATGCAAAAGAGATCGCTGCTGAGCTTAGTAGCCAGGGATTCCATCCCAAATCAGACGACGATCCGATCGAGATTCTTGTCCTCGGATATGAGGCGTGGCAAGAAGAGATTTTTGAAAAAATCAATGGCCCTTTTGCCACTGCTATTTTTGATGAAGAGAAGGAGACCATCTTACTCACTTTAGATAGGATGGGACAAAAAACTCTCTACTGGACTTTTCAAAGCGATCATTGGCTATTTTCTACTGAAATCAAGGGGTTACTTGCCTCAGGAATCGTTCCACAAATGCCTTCTATTACCGCATTCTCTTCCTATCTTTACCTCGGTTTTATACCACAAGATATTAGCATTATTGATCATGTGAATAAACTCCTACCCGGACATTATATAAAGGTGGATCTGAAACGCAAGCTTGTGATCAATCAATATTGGTCTTTGAGTAAAAAGCTACGGGAAAGAGAGCCTTATCAAAAGCAAGAGGCAGAAGAAAAGTTAGGCTCGCTTCTTGAGAGCAGTATCAAGAAGATGGCGGCAAGTAAACCAAGTATTGGTACCTCGATTACTGAAAATCTTGGCTCTATCATGCTCACTTCTCTATTGACTCACTATTCTCCACGTGAAAACGTCGACTCTTATGCCATCTGCTTTGAAGAGCAAGAGTCGTCGCTCCTCAATTTTGCAAAAAAGATCTCTGAAGAGCTCCAAGTCCGTAACCATACGAAAAAGGTCACGGTAGATCAAGCTCTAGATGAACTCCCTCGCATTATTTGGCATCTTGATGAGCCGATCGCAGACCCGAGTATTTTGCAAACCTGGATGCTAGGGCAGCTCACCCAAAGAACTTGCTCTATTCTCACTATCGATGTAGGGTGGGAGGAGCTTTTGGGGGGACGCCCTCAATATTTTGCTTCTCATCACGAAGAGTATGAGTTCACTCCCCCTCTTTCGTATAAACTCGCCCACCTTCCCCCCTTTTTTCGTGATAAATTCCTTCTTCCTCTGTTGAGCCGCATAAATCTACGTTATGCCTTCAAAATACTGCGCAGTATAGACATCAATAAAAATCAAATTGCCTACTTGATGCACAAAGCGCTTTTTAAAGGAAATAACCGGAAAAAAGTCTCTCCTTTTCTCTACCGTTATTTTGACCCTGAAGTGTTCACCCAACGGTTTCATAGACTGACGCAGATCCCGGGCAGTGTGCACCCCTCCCTCTATTTTGACCTAAAAACAGCCTTGCCTAACCACGCTCTTTCTCAATATAACCGCCTTCTGCTCCCTTTTGGCACCAAAATTTTTGCACCTTTTCTGGACAATGACCTCATCAATTTCTCCACATCACTGCCAGATGAGGTAAAATTTGCCCATAATGAACCGGGAGCTCTACTCAAAGAACTCTGGAAACGGCTGCATCAAGGTCCATTGGACTTCCCTTTACAACCAGCGCTCATTGCGCCTAGTTGGACAAATCATCCCCGCCTGCGCAAACTTTTTACCAATCTCACAAAAGGGCGACTCGTTGAAGAGGGATTTATTTCAGCGAAATGGATTCGAGAGCAGACAGAGCCGAGTCAACTTACAGACATAGCCTTTCGAGAACTCTGGTCCATCCTAGTATTAGAGACGTGGTTTATCTTGTTTATCAATAGGCCTGTTGGTATGCAAAATCATGAAGTAAACATTGAAACCCTGTTGAGGATTTGAACCCACCGTGTAGAGCTATTCAGCGCAACCCATTGGCTCCGCAAATGAGTTGCGCTGAATGGGTACGAAAACGATTCGCTTTACGCTTTATATTATACCAAGAGCAAAAAATAAAAAAAATCATGGTAGGTAAGATGTCAGATTTAGAAGATCTGTTCGAAGCCCATATTAGTGAGTATGAGCGAGCAAGGATCTTTTAAAAATGGCGGCTTAGATGCCGTGACTTTGTATCTTTATTTTTCGCGAATGTATTAATCTGATTGCAGGAGTGTACAATCATGCACTCAAAAATTAGATTTCAGAAGAATTATAATATATAAAAATTTTTTTCATTCCATTTTTTCTTTATTTAAAAAGGATTTCATG
>JBJXGG010000137.1:0-11473 GCA_046153495.1 Chlamydiales bacterium | reverse complement strand
AAATGTGGGCCACACCTCACGCCACCTGACTTTCTTTGAAATGTTAGGAAATTTTTCGTTCGGTGACTACTTCAAGAAAGAGGCTATTGCTTACGCCTGGGAGGTGACGACAGAAATTTTTCAGTTCGACCCCTCTCTACTCTGGATTACTGTCTTCCACGAAGATGATGAATCTTTCGAGCTATGGCAAAAGTTTGTTTCACCCGATAGAATCGTAAGAAAAGGGGAAAAAGACAACTTCTGGAGCATGGGAGAGGTGGGACCATGCGGCCCTTGTAGCGAACTTTTTTTCGATCGTGGAGAAAAATTCGGTCCCGCACGCAACCCAGCAGAAGATGTGAGTGAGGAGCGGTACATCGAATTTTGGAACCTCGTCTTTATGCAATACAATCGCGATGCCTCAGGAGAAAAACATCTTTTGCCAAAAACAGGAGTGGATACTGGAGGGGGATTAGAGCGAATTATCTCTTTACAAACTGGGACTACCTCTCTTTTTGAGACAGACATTCTCATGAGATTGATCGGAGAGGTGGAAAGGATCAGCGGCAAAAAATACAAAGGGGCTCCTCCTTTCCGTGTGATCGCTGATCATATGCGCACGTTAAGTTTTGCCATTGCAGATGGCGTACAGCCGAGCAATGTTGAGCGCGGCTATGTGCTGCGTAAAGTACTACGTAGGGCTGTCCGCTACGGTAGACAACTCGGCATAGATCGTCCCTTTTTGGGAGAGCTTCTCCCCTCTTTGATCCACATGATGGGAGGAGATTTCCCCGAATTAAAAAGTGCTGAAGAGAGAATTAACGAGATTCTCTCCCTTGAAGAAGAAGCTTTTCTACGCACTTTAAAAAGAGGAGGTGACATCCTCAATCAGGTGATCACCGATGCGAAAACAGCCAAAATGATCTCCGGGGATGATGCGTTTAAGCTGAAAGACACCTATGGGTTACCTCTAGAAGAGATTTTGTTGCTCGCCAAAGATGCCTCTTTAGGTGTCGATATCAACCGATTTGAAGAGTTAGAGCACGAAGCGAAAGAGCGTTCCAAATCGGCGCGTAAAGTAGAGGGAGAGGTTGCCGACACTTCTATTTACGAAAAATTCTCGGAAACACACAGCTGCTGTGATTTTCTTGGTTACCAAACTTGTACCGCAGAGGCTGTGGTGCTCGGAATCATGCGCAATAACTGTGGAGTAGAGACACTGAGCTCCGGAGAAGAGGGGGTTATTTTGTTGGACCGCTCCCCTTTTTATGCCGAAAAAGGCGGACAAGTGGGTGACCAGGGCACCCTCTCTTGCAGAGAGAATCTCTTCGTCGTCATCGATTGCCAAACCCCTTATACAGATGTCGTCGCTCATATCGGCGTAGTCAAACAAGGAGAGATTTCCATCGGCGATTGTGTGAACGTCACAGTGAATAGTGAGCGGCGCACAAAAATTGCCCGTAACCACACTGCTACGCATCTTTTACACTACGCGCTGCATCAAGTGCTCGGAGAACATGTACGTCAAGGGGGTTCCATTGTAGAGTCCACACGCTTGCGCTTCGACTTTTCGCACCACAAAGCCCTCTCTCCTGAAGAGATCCAACAGGTAGAGCTTTTGGTGAATGCGAAAATCCGTGATGATCGAAAAGTAGAGTCGTATGAGCTCTCTTTTAGTGAGGCGCAAAAGCGCAAAGAGATCAAGCAGTTCTTCGGAGACAAATATGGCAATACTGTCCGCGTGATCGATATCGACTACTCCAAAGAGTTGTGTGGTGGAACGCATGTGACTCGCGTGGGAGAGATCGGATATTTCCGCATCACGAAAGAGAGCAGCATTGCCGCTGGGGTACGTCGTATCGATGCTGTGACAGGGTTAGAAGCGGAAGAATTCGCTTATAGAATCGAAAAAACTCTCGGACAGGTGGCAAAAACGCTCAAAGTGCAGCCCCACCAGATTGAAGAGAGGATCGAAAAGATGCAAGAGGAGAACAAACAGCTTTCCATCCAATTACATGCATTAAAAAAAATCGCACTAGAGGGCGAGCTCTCTTGGCTTCGCTCTCAAGTGAAAAAGTGTGGAGAACTCTCCTATCTATTTGTTGAGGTAACAATATCAGCTGATGAGATAAAAGAGGTAGCTGACCAGCTTATGGAGTCAATGCCTAGTTTAGCCCTTCTTTTGATCGGAAGAGAAGAGAAGAAGTGCATGTTACTAGCTCGTGTCTCTAATGACCTGATTGGGAAGAAGATTCATGCGGGTGATTTGATAAAACAGATCGCGCCTATCGTTGAGGGGAAGGGAGGAGGAAAGGCGGACTCAGCCCAAGGGGGAGGGACAGCGCTCGATAAGATTCCCGAAGCTCTAAGAAAGGCAGAAGCATGGATCGTTTCGAAGAGCTCTTAACCTCCTTTAACGCCCTTGCTCAAACAGGAGACTCTCTTCTTATAGAAGAGTTATGGGAATCTCCCAAGGCATTGCTTATTAGTCAATTGGCAAATATTACCCAAAAGCATGTCGTTGTTCTTACGAGTAATAGTCGTCTTTTTGATGATCTCCCGTTTTTTGGTCACACGCCCAAAGAGTTTCCGGCGTGGGAGACAATGCCGCATGAAGAGGTGCCGCCTAGTCCTGACATTGTGGGAGCACGCTATCAGATCCTCCAGGAGCTATCAGAGAAACGGATCATTTTCACTTCACTGCAAGCAGTGTTGCAAAAACTCCTTTTGCCCGAAAGGCTCTCCTCTTTACATCTCCCCATTGTGGTAGGACAGTCTCTCTCTTTCGAAGATCTCCCTGAACATTTAGCTCTTATGGGCTATCATAGAAAGAGAGTCGCCGCCGACAAAGGAGAGTTTGCTGTTCGTGGAGGTATTCTCGACGTCTTTCCTGTCAACTCCCCCGACCCATTTCGTATCGAATTTTTCGAAGAAAAAATCGCCTCGATCCGGAAATACGATCCACTCGCCCAGACTTCCGTTGGGAAAGTAGAGAGAGTTGTCATCACACCCGGTGAAGAGTTGGAGCTTTTAGCACAAGAGAAGGAGCTTGCCACTCTTTTTGATTATCTCGGCGACGAGGTGGTACTGATTTTTGATGAGATTGCCGATCTCGAAGATAAATATGCGACCCTGCAAGGGATGATGAGCAAACAGCTCCGTACGTTCTGCTCTTTCGAAGAGTTTTGGGCGAAGACTGCCTCCTTTCAAAAAATCTATTTCACCCAAGATCAAATCGAATCCCTCTCCGAAGTACAGCTGCAAGGGAAGCGTACTAACCTGAGTATCGCTGCGCAGGCTCTCTCTTTCGAGGCATTCAATAGATCCATCCAGGCAACAAGATGGTCCCACCCTTTTCTCCCACTGCTAGAAAGTTTCGGGGTGGACCAAGAGTTCCCCTTCTTCGAAGTATTTAACCGAACAAAGCCGGAGGCACTTTTTGTCTGCCAAAATAAATCGGAAAAGGAATGGGTCCAAAAAGAGGTAGAGGCTCCTACTATTGAAGAGGGTTACCTCTCATCGGGTTTCTATATCGAATCCCCCCCTTTTGCACTGATTCCGATGACAGAATTAACGGGACGTTACCGCGTGCGTCGACAAAAACAGCGGAGTCACTACCATACGCTTCCCGTAGAAATGCTCTCGATCACACCCGGTGAAACCGTTGTTCACATGAATAACGGAATCGGCCGCTTCCTCGGTATCGAGAAAAGACCGAATCATCTTGGGGTAGAAACCGAATACATGCTTCTAGAGTATGCCGAAGGGGCAAAACTCTACATGCCGATAGAGCAAGCCAACATGGTCTCCAAATATATCGGCACGGGAGAAGAGAAACCCGATCTCCATCAATTGGGCAGTACAAGGTGGAAGCGAGCAAAAACGCGGACCGAAACAGCCATTATGGGCTACGCAGAAGATCTCCTTGCAATGCAAGCACAACGCTCTGCCAAAGAGGGATTTGTCTATCCAGAAGATAGTGATTTGATGCAACAATTCGCCCGCGAATTTCCCTATGAAGAGACGCCCGACCAACTGCTTGCCATCCAAAGCGCCAATAAAGATATGCAATCGCCCCGGATTATGGAACGCCTTGTCTGTGGAGATGTCGGCTACGGCAAAACAGAAGTCGCTATGCGAAGCGCCTTTAAAACGGTTGTCGATGGCGGAAGACAAGTTGCTGTCCTTGTTCCCACGACCGTCCTTGCGATGCAACACTATGACTCTTTCGTAGAAAGGATGCGTAACTTTCCCGTGCGCATTGCGCTTCTGTCGCGTTTCCAAACACCGAAAGAATCTCGTGAGACCTTAGAAAAAATCGCCTCAGGAGAGGTAGATATTTTGATCGGCACACACCGTATTGTGAGCAAAGATGTCGCGTTCAAAAACCTCGGCCTTGTTATCATCGATGAGGAGCAGAGATTCGGGGTCCGCGCCAAAGAGCATTTGAAACAAATCCGACAAGAGGTCGATTGTCTTACCCTTTCCGCTACCCCTATTCCACGCACCCTCTATATGTCCCTTGTCGGCGCGCGCGATCTCTCCGTGATCAACACGCCACCGGAAGATCGTCTTCCCATCCAATCTTTGATCTCTCAAGCAAGCGATGATGTACTGAAAAACGCACTTTTGCGTGAATTGTCGCGTGGTGGACAGGCCTATGTGGTACACAATCGCATCGAATCGATCTACGGTTTTGCCGATCGCATACGCCAGCTGCTCCCCCAAGCTCGTATTGTCGTCGGGCATGGACAAATGTCGGCGCATGAACTTGACTCCATCTTCCACACTTTTAAGTCGGGACAAGCCGATATTCTCGTCTCTACTTCTATCATTGAAAATGGGATCGACATCCCCAATGCAAATACCATTTTAATCGATCGCGCTGATCGCTTCGGACTGGCCGATCTCTATCAAATGCGAGGGCGAGTAGGAAGGTGGAATAGAAAAGCATACTGCTACTTTATGGTGAATAATACCCGTGACCTCAACCCCATTGCGAGAAAACGACTGGCAGCGCTCACCGAGTCGAGTGGGCATGGAGGAGGAATGAAGATCGCTATGCAAGATCTGGAAATCCGTGGTGCCGGCAATATTTTAGGAATAGAGCAGTCCGGCCATGTGCAAACAATCGGGTTTCATTTTTACTGCAAACTCCTCAAACGCGCGGTCACTAGACTTAAAGCAAAAAAGAGCCCCTTTCTCTCCGACGAAGTGAAGATGGAGTTCCCTTTCGATGCACGGCTGCCAGAAGACTATGTCAATGATATCAACTTGCGGATGGAAATCTACCAACGGCTCGGCGATGCTGAAACAAATGAGGAAGCTGACACTCTCATGGAAGAGCTCGAAGACCGCTTTGGGCCACTGCCTGAGCCGGCCCGCTGGCTCCACCGCCTCACCCGACTCCGGATTTTTGCCCAAACACACTCCTTTAGTTACTTCAAACTCACCAAATTTGTCCTCACCGCAACGCAAACGCATGGGAAAAAAGGGTTATTAATTAAAAAAATTATCATAAAACCATCTTCCAAGGCGGATGATTTCGAGAGAAAAATGATAGAGGCTTTGCAAGAAAATTTTCCGATGGCCCCCTAAATATCATATTATGATATAATGAGATCTCATGTGCGTCAGAATAAGTTTTTTATCTCCCATAATTCCGTCGGATGAAAATAAGTCTACCGCCAATATAGTAGGCGCTGTAGCCATTATTATGGCAGTGGCATTCTCCATTTTGGGGGTGTTGCTTGCAAGCCAGCTTCATATCTCCTCCACCTATTTTGTTGCCCCAGCAGGTACAGTAGGGGTGCTAGGAATAATTTTACTCGCCCTGAATAATTGCTGTAAGAGAGAAAGCTCACCAAGGAAAGGAGCCCCGGTGAACAATGAGCCTCCTCGATCAATCAGCCATTCCCACTGTGATTTCGCAGCTCTTGAGAGAGCACTAGCAAAACACCAGCAAGAGCAAGAGGCTGCGGCTAGACGCCAGCAAGACGAGCAACTGGCAAGAGAGAGCGCCGCCGTGGAGGCCGATATAGCCGCCGTGTTAGCGGCGGCGCAATCTAACGGGGATGATGACGACCATGCTCTTGCTATAGCAGTAGCAGCCTCTCAAAGGGTGCACGACCTGGAATTCCTTCCTCCAGGCGATCCCACTGACTATAGGATAAAACCGTTTACTCCGCTTAAACCGCACGACGCCTCAGCATGCCCTACGACCGTGCTCCAAGCATACACGGCATATTTTCGCGGTGAGCAATTAGCGCACGTTGCCCCCCAAATGCAGGCGCTCGATGCGACCTACTATTTTATACCCATCAACGGAAATGGCAACTGCTTTTACTACTCAGTGAGCGTAGGAGTGTTGCACTACCTGATGGGTAGGTGCCTATTAGAAAATAATATAGAAATTTTTACACAAGCTGAAGCTACGTATTTTGCGAACCATAACGATCCAATCATTGCTCAAGCATTCAACTTCCTGAAAGAAAACCCAACTTGCGTAGGACTAGCAACAATTCTTTTTAATTTGGACACAATGAATGCATTTGCCCAATACCTTCGCAAGCGCGCCCTAGAAGCTATCCCTGATGTCTTCAGCGAAAGAAATACGGCTATTGAAATGCTCGGACGCATCGCATGGGCAGAAGGGGGGGAGGGCCCTACAACAGCTCAGTTGGGGCAGCTAGCAGATCTAGCGTTAGCTGCAAAGCCTCTGATCTCATTGGAAAATTTTAATAGACTTCTACCCCACCATGAATATGCCTACGAGCAGGTGAAAGCACAATTAAGAAGGATCGATGCAGATAAACGATTACGCGGAGTTTTAGATAACGCTGACACAAAAGTACGGAGTGCTGTAGAAAGACAGTTTCATGGAATTCCAAAAGATAGGCTGACTCTAGCTCAGTATACGAAGATACAACTCAACCCAGGGGAATATGCTTACGATCCTGAGATTGAGGCTTTGCAAAGAACTTTTGCTGCCTTAGGGCTGCCCTTCAGCATCTGCGTCAATGCTACTTCTCCTCTCTACCACTCATTCAGAGAGACTTTTGGGATTAGAGGAGAAGCAGGGTGCTTCTCTGTCCTCCATTTTGGAGAGCATTTTAGTCTTCTCTCGCAAAGAGTTGATGTCGACAGAATTATGGCTGGTCGTGCACAATCTGACGCATGATACTCGATGCTTTGCAAGGACGTAATTTTCAAGGGCGCCCCCCCATTTGGCTTATGCGGCAAGCAGGTCGCTATCTACCTGAATACCGAAAGATTCGCGCGAACTATCCTTTGCTAGAGATGTTCCACAAGCCCGACGTCATTCGCGAGGTGACAATGCAGCCTATGCGACGCTTTGGATTGGATGCTGCGATCCTTTTTTCTGACATTCTGACGGTATTAGACGGGTTGGGTGTTCCTTACGATTTCCATGAGAAAAGAGGGCCGCAGATCTCTTTTACAAAATTTTCTCCGACACCTGCTTACGACCACGTCAAGGAGGCTATCTATCAACTCAAACAGGAACTTGACGTTCCCCTTTTAGGATTTTCGGGAGGCCCTTTCACTGTTCTCTCCTACATCATCGAGGGGGAGACGAGTCGTCAGTTCCAAAAGATCAAAAAGTTGATGATCCAAGAGCCACAAAAATTTGACGAACTACTTGATCAAGTGATGCAAGAGACGATCCGTTATTTGGAGCTGCAAATCGAGGCCGGTGTCGATGCGGTGCAGATTTTCGAGTCCTGGGCGCATGCTCTTCCCCCTTTCTACTTGGAAAAATATGTCGTACAGCCTCTAAAAAAAATCGTCCAGAGCTTGCGCATCCCTACCCTCCTTTTTTGTCGGGGGCCCGCTCTTCCCCAAGTGGGAGCGACAGCTTTGAGTGTCGATTGGAACGGCGATATCGTAGCGTTACGCAAAAGCTTAGGCCCAACAATTGCCTTGCAAGGAAATCTCGATCCGATGATTCTGTACGGATCGAAAGAAGTTATCCGATACCATGTGAATGAGCTATTGGGGAAAATGGGCCAAGATCCTGGCTATATCTTCAATCTCGGACATGGAGTCTTACCCGATACCCCAGTAGAGAATGTCCACTATCTCGTCGAACTTGTTCAAAGCAAAATTTCTCAAACCCGCACCCCGCTACACGAGTTATCCCACAGCCCCTGAGTGGGGAGAGATCGATCATGCCACTTATGCCCAGCATTTAGAAAGGTTGGGCGATGTGCCGCTTTCTCTCTACTTCCATATCCCTTTTTGCAAAACGATGTGTCTTTATTGCGGCTGTTCCGTCGTACTGAATAGACGTCCTGAGAACGAAGAACGTTATGTCGACTATTTGATGCAAGAGATCGATATTGTCTGCTCTCATCTTAAACGCAGACAATCGGTACACCAGCTTCACTTTGGTGGAGGGACTCCGACCAAACTCTCGATACCGCTCTTCTCTCGCCTTTTTGAGAAGATCTGTTCCTCTTTTGCTCTCGATTTCTCCAAAGAGGTAGCGATTGAGATCGATCCGCGCACAGTCATGGAAGATCGAGGAAAAAAGCTGCGCTTTTTAAAACATCTGGGCTTCAATCGGGTGAGTTTTGGCGTGCAAGATACTAATGAGCAGGTACAAGAAGCGGTAAAAAGACGCCAAAGCTATGAAATGACTCGTCAAACATACCTTTGGGCGCGCGAGCTGGGATTCAAAGGGATAAATATCGATCTGATCTATGGCCTGCCTTATCAAACGACGGGAACGTTTTGCGACACAGCAGAACAAATCCTTCTTCTCAAGCCTGATCGCATCTCTCTGTTCTCGTACGCTAAAGTGCCATGGCTAAAGAAACACCAAAATGCGATAAAAGAGGAGAGTTTGCCCCCGCCAGAAGAGAAATTCCAGATCTACACCGAAGCACGTGCCCGTTTTATTCAGGAGGGATATGTCGCGATTGGTATGGATCATTTCGCTCTTGAAAGCGATGAAATTGCGGTCAGCTACCATAACAAAAGTTTGCAACGCAATTTCCAAGGTTACTCCGTCAAGTACGCCGAAGAGCAGCTTGGCTTTGGGGTAACGGCGATTGGCTTGGTACAAGGAGGATATTTCCAAAATTTGAAGCAGCTTCCCGATTATTACGCCGTCCTAGAGCAGAACAACCTCCCGGTTTGTCGGGGGATTGTGCTTTCTAAAGAAGACCATTTGCGCAAGTGGGTGATTCACACTTTGATGTCTTCTTTTGCTCTGGATAAAGATCTCTTTGCTCAAAAATTTGGAGAGAGCTTCGATGCCCACTTCCCCCATGCTACTAGCGACCTTGAAAAAGAGGGGCTTGTGATTGATACCCCCCATGTTTTACAGGTTACCCCGCCAGGAGAACTCTTGATCAGAAACATCGCTATGGTGTTTGATGCCTATTTAGAAAAACCCTCTTTAACCCCAAAATTTTCCCAATCAATATGAAAACTCAGGTTGTCATACTCGGCGGCGGTATCTCTGGTCTTTGTGCTGCCTATTTCTTGAAAGATCGCTTCGATGTAATACTACTTGAGGCGTCGCACCGTGTCGGTGGCTGGATCCACACAGTAAAAAAGGAGGGGATGCTCTTCGAGCTGGGTCCACGTGGTTTCCGCCCATCGGAAAAAACAGAGTGTCTCGTCCATGAGCTCAATCTCTCATTACTCCCCGCAAATGAGGCGGCTAAAAAGCGGTTTTTGTTGCGAAAAGGAAAACTTACCCCTTTTTCTCCTAAAATACTCTTAGCTTATCTCCCAGCTCTCCTCGTAGATCTCTTTGCCCAGCCAGCTAAAGAGGATGAGTCTATTGCACAGTTTTTCACACGCCACTTTAGCAGAAAAGTGGCAGAAGATCTCATCGACCCGATGTGCCGCGGGGTTTTTGGAGGAGATATTACGAAACTCTCTATGGAGAGCTGTTTCCCTTGTCTTTGGAAAATCGACCAAGAGTTTGGCTCGATTCTCCGTGGGATGCGTAAAAAAAAGCAGCCTAAACATAAAGTATCTCTCTACTCTTTTAAAGAGGGGATGGAGTCGTTGCCTCGTGCTTTAGCGCACGCTTTAGGGAAACGAATCCATCTTAATACTCCAGTCACAAAAATCGAACCAGGCCTGGTCAATGGAATATTTCCGGCTGATGTGATCATTTCTGCTCTCCCCTTCCCTGCTCTACAGAACTTGCTGCCGCAGCTTTCATTGCATTTACCTTGGCAAAAAATTACTGCAGTGAATTTGGGGTGGCGCAACCATTCTCTGCCTCAGAGGGGATTTGGCTTTCTTGCTCCTTCGAAGGAGCAGCAACCTTTTTTAGGTATGACATGGGATAGCCAGATCTTTCCAGAGCAATCGAGCGGCACAAGAGCTTGCCTTATGACGCATGACGAGCCGAATAAAGCTGTAGAGTCTGCACTCAAACTGTTACGACTTCCCTCCCCTGATATAAAGATCGTCCAAGAGGCCCACATCCCGCAATATCCTGTCGGACATAAAAAAGCCTTAGACGCACTGCGGAAACAGCTTCCAGAGCATTTTTACCTTTTGGGAAATAGCTACAGCGGAGTCGCTGTTAACGATTGTGTCAATGCGGCAAAGAGTCTTTCTGACGCACTAATAGCATCACGATAAATAGACCCAGAGCACTTAAAATCAGTGAAAAGAGAGAAATAGCTACAAAACCAGATATCGGTTGCTGCGAGTAATAGAGAGCGGTCATGATAGCAATCCCGATCGTAGAGGCGAGTTGGCGTGCTGACATCATGATCCCGGCAGCTGATCCTAGCTGCTCGGCGGGAACAGAAGAGAGGCCTAAAGCAAGTGTGGGAGCCATGATAAAAGGGAGAGCTATTCCGAAAGAGCAGAGTCCTGGAAGGTAGCACCAGAGGAGCTCTGTTTTTGCGGTGAAAATAATCCAACAGAACCCGCAAACAAGCAAAACAAAGCCTAGCATAAGGGGGAGGCGGTACCAGTAGCGATCCGCGATGATCCCCCCAATCGGAGCGAGTGCAATGACAGGAAGGGCAGCTATCACCATAAGCAATCCTATCTCTGCTGGCGTCTGTCCTAGCTCTTTTTCAAAAAAAACCACCCAGAGTACCGCGACGGTTACGAGTAAGTAGGCGATAAATCGTGTGATCACCGCCCCTGCGAATAGACTACTTTTCATGAGAGTAAAGTCTGTGAGAGGAGAGTGAGCGGCAAGTGAAGCGATCACAAACATCACGACAAAGATCGGGCCCACCACAACGAAAACAAGAATCCACGAGGTAGACCATCCCCAACTATTTCCCTCCATTAAACCTGTGACAAAAGCGACAACGCCAACTACCATCAAAAGAGTCGCCATAAAGGGGAAGGGGCTTTTTTTCACTTCTCGAGGTTTCACTAGAATAAAACTCATCACGAGTCCAAAAATCACAATAGGGATATAAAGCCAAAAGATCAGATGCCAAGAGAAATACTCTGCTAATACACCCCCCAAGATCGGTCC
>JBJXGG010000132.1:0-2603 GCA_046153495.1 Chlamydiales bacterium | reverse complement strand
CCCTTGAATCATAAAACCATCTATCACACGATGAAAAATTGTCCCATTGTAATGGCCTTCATCGACATATTTGATAAAGTTTTGGACCGTTTCGGGCGCTTTGCTGGAGAAAAGTTCTACTTCAATTTCACCTAAATTTGTCACAACCGTGACTGTTGGATTCGGCATTTTTACTCCAGTGGTATTCGAAATGTGTTGTTTATGACAAGCTATCGTTAAAAATAACAGACACAAAAGAGAGAGGACCCTCATTTACGTACCTCTATTGATATAAGATAGGGTGATCTTAGCGAAAAGCTGCTCTTACGTCGAGACAAAAATGTTTTTTGTTTTATCCCAAGGCCTGGTATACCCCAATCTATATGGAAATAGCACACATTCTCGAAGAGTTAGCCTATGATATGGGGACGTTGCCACGCGACGCCATCGAGAGTGCTATTGTAAAAAAAGAATTGATAACCCCCTATCTGTTGCACATCCTAGAAGAGGCGATCACTCGTATCGATGAGGTGTTAGAGCACGATAACTACCAAGGTCATCTTTACGCGATGTATCTTCTTGCACAATTCCGTGAAAAAAGAGCCTATCCACTGATTTTGGAGCTGTTCTCTTTCCCGGGAGAAATCCCGAATTTGATCGCTGGCGATGTGTTGACAGAAGATCTTTGTCGCATCCTGGCAAGCATCTCCGGTTGCGATATCGCTCCCTTACAAGAAATGATCCAAAATCCCTCCATCAACGAATATGTCAGAGCGGCTTGCCAATCTGCTCTCGTAACTCTTGTGGGATGTGGTGTAAAATCCCGACTAGAAGTGATTAATTATTTTAAATCTCTTTTTTACAATGGAATAGAAAAGAAACCCTCTTTTGTGTGGGATAATCTCGTTTCCTGTCTCTGCGACCTCTATCCCCAAGAGGTCTATCCCGAGCTACAAAAGGCTTTTGAAGCCGGACTGATCGACCCTTGCTTTATCAGTTTAGAGGATGTCGGACACATTCTTACGGAACGGAAAGAGATCCATCTTTTCCGACTTTTTCAAAATGCAGAATTGATCGAAGATACTGTGTCTGAAATGGAAAAGTGGCTCTCACCACAAGAATTCACCCTCCCCTTGTGAATTTCTAGCGATTCCATTATATTGTCGTGGTGCTCAAAAGATATTATCTACTCGCCATTGTCTTTATGATTGGGTTGGGAATCTGGTTTTGCCCTCATCCTGCGGAGATTCCTCCCAGAGGATGGCAGATATTAGCTATCTTTCTTTCCACCATCATTGCTATTATCCTGAAAGTCTTTCCCATAGGGGCTATTGCCATCCTCAGTTTAAGTGTCGCTACGCTCACGAAGACCCTTACTTTACAAGAGACTCTCGCAGGCTTCCAAAATAATATTGTTTGGCTGGTAGTCTTTGCGTTTTTTATCTCTAGAGGTTTTATCAAGACCGGTCTGGGTAGCCGCATTGCCTACTATTTTGTCGCGATTTTTGGAAAAAGGACATTAGGCCTTAGCTACGGCCTTCTTTTGAGTGAGTTAATTTTGGCTCCCGCTATCCCGAGTGTTACGGCGCGCACAGGTGGCGTGATTTTTCCTGTAGCAAGAGGTCTTGCTAAATCTTTTGGCTCCGATCCCGCACTAGGCACACAAAGAAGGATGGGTAGTTTTCTTATTTTTGTCGCCTACCAGGGCTCTGTGATTACCTCAGCAATGTTTTTGACAGCAATGGCTGCGAATCCTTTTCTCGTAGGATTGACGCAAGATGCCGGCTATAACATCTCCTGGGGCACTTGGGCGCTTGCGGCACTTGTTCCCGGCATTATCAGCCTGTTGATCATGCCCTACTTTATCTATCTCATCTATCCACCAGCTATTAAAAAGACCCCTGACGCTGCATTATTGGCACGAAAAAAGCTCGATGAGATGGGAAAACTCCAGCCCAAAGAGTGGCTCATGTTAGGCATTTTTCTGCTATTGCTTGTCTGCTGGATCTTTGGGACACTACTACAGATTAATGCGACAGTAGCGGCTCTTATGGGCCTTGCTTTGCTTATCTTATTTGGGATTTTAGACTGGCAAGAGGTAATTGGAGAGCAGAGCGCTTGGGATACCTTTATCTGGTTTGCGTCGCTCATTATGTTGGCGACCTCTCTCAATCACCTCGGCTTCACGCCTTGGCTGAGCGAACAAGCCGTAGTCCTTGTCGGAGGGCTAAGCTGGATCTCTGCTTTTGCCATACTCGCCTTAGTCTATTTTTATTCACACTATTTCTTTGCCAGCAATACAGCTCATGTAGGGGCGATGTATCCTGCCTTTTTCTTAGTGGCAATTGGACTGGGAACTCCACCTGCTTACGCGATTTTAGTGCTCGCCTTTTTCAGCAGCCTAGCTGGTGGCCTAACTCATTATGGAAGCGGGCCTGCCCCTCTCTACTTTGGCTCCGGCTATATCGAAATCAAAGATTGGTGGAGAACAGGCTTCCTTTTAAGCCTGGTCAATATCATCATCTGGGTAGGGCTAGGCACCCTCTGGTGGAAAGCACTTGGGTTAGTCTGACCCATCTGCAAAACAGAAAAAATATTTAATCGGCTATAATATTTTATACCTC
>JBJXGG010000130.1:0-6768 GCA_046153495.1 Chlamydiales bacterium | reverse complement strand
GTACTGGGTGATGGATGTGTTTCCATCACACTCCGTAATACAATCCCTCTTCTAACCGACGTATTTCTAGGCGCACTTCATTCACTTGCGTCTGCAACATAGCCTTTTTCAGCTGCAATGTGGGTAGATACTTCCGCAATTGCCCTAATTTTATCTGTTGTGCACGGAGCTCATTTTTTGTCAGTTTTATCTCTGCCATCCACTATCCTGACCAATACTTTTCAATCAATACCTGCTTGATCCCTACCTCGTGGCGCTGAAAACACTCGGATAGAATCTGCCATCCTAGATCTAGAGCCTCTTCAAGCGATATATTCACCTCTAGGTCCATCATTTTTTTCTCAAACAGGGCCGAATAATTTAACAGTTTTTCATCCCATCGCGACAGCTTGAAGCCCATCGCTGCCCTTTCACGTGCTTTTTTTGAATCGGCATAAAGGCGGATCATACCATTGGCAATGTCTCCATGGTCTTCCCGTGTGACCTTTCCGATCACTTGTTGCTTGAGGCGAGAGAGAGAGCCAAACGGATCGATAAAACCTCCGTGTAGATAGAATTGTCCCTCCGTAATATAGCCGGTATTATCAGGCACTGGGTGTGTCACATCGTCTCCCGGCATCGTCGTCACGCTGATCAAAGTGATTGAGCCGCTACCAGCAATATCGACAGCCTTCTCATAACGAGAGGCCAAATCAGAGTAGAGAGAGCCGGGATAACCGCGATTCGAAGGTACCTGATCCATCGTAATAGAGATCTCCTTAATCGCATCGGCAAAAGCTGTCATGTCTGTCAACAGAACTAACACATCTTTGCCACTGGTGGCAAATTTTTCTGCTGCTGCGAGAGCCATATCGGGAGCAAGCACGCACTCCACCGCAGGATCTGTAGCGCTATGGACGAACATCGTTGTGCGATCGCTTGAACCTGATTGTTCCGCATTATCGATAAATGCCTGATAATCAGCAAATGTGAGGCCCATTCCCCCAATTACAACAACATCGGCATCCGTCTGATTCGCAATCCGCATCAAAAGGGCGTTATAAGGCTCACCTGCTACGGAAAAAATCGGGATCTTTTGCGATTTCACAAGACAGTTGAAAACATCGATCATCGGAATGTTGGTGCGCACCATCTTCTGCGGAACAATACGTTTGACGGGGTTGAACGAAGGTTGTCCAATCGCTACCGTACCTCCCTCGATAAGAGGGCCTCCATCAATAGGAACTCCCGCCCCATTGAGGCGACGTCCCAGAAGCGCATTCCCATAGACTACTTCCATGGATCTTCCCAAAAAGATCACTTTATCCCCAGTGGAAATTCCGCGCGTTCCTCCAAAAACTTGAAGGGTAACCTGGTCACCTTCAAAGCGGAGAACGGAGGCCAACGTCGACGTACCATCCTGCCTCTCTATGCGAGCCAACTCACCAAGTTGGGCTTTTTCTGCCGTCACGGTGATCAAGTTCCCCCGCATGTCATTGATTCGATCGTGTATTTTCTTCATAATCTTTACGTTACTTTCCTAGCCGATTCGATCATCTCATCGACATCTGTCAAATACTTAACATACTCTTCACTCTCCATTCCAATGGAGTTCATTGTTTTGATCTTGCCCTGCAGGGTAAGGAAAAACTCTCGCGCTCTATCACGATCAGGAAATAGAAACTCTGTCTCGAAAATCTGGCTGATCAGTTTAAAAAGCGGAATCTGTCTTTCTAAAGGGCAATACGAATCCACTTTATCGAAGGCATTCTGCTGCAAATAGCAGAAATCATAAAGCTCTGCTTTGAGATGAATGATGATGTCTTCCATCGTCGTACCCTCTTCTCCTACAACTTCCATCCTCTTTCCAATCTCATCTCCCTCTTTGAGAAAGCGATCCGCTGTTTTGACCATCTCTCCCCAGCCCGGCAGTTTGCTTTCTAAGACCTTGCTCACAGTGTTGATGTACTTGGACCAAGAGATCAGAGGATCGATTGCTGGATAACGGCGGGCATCAGAACGGCTTCTTGAGAGGCCGCAAAAGGCCCCTACGACAGAAAGAGTTGCTTGTGTCACTGGCTCTTCAAAGCTTCCTCCTGCTGGTGAGACTGCTCCACATATGGTGACAGAGCCGTGCTTTCCCCCCTTCAGCTCATAAACACCACCCCTTTCGTAGAACGAAGCAATTCGAGAGGCGAGATAAGCAGGAAAAGCCTCCTCTCCAGGAATCTCTTCTAAACGGCCCGACATCTCACGCAACGCTTGCGCCCAACGAGAGGTAGAGTCTGCCAACAACAATACGTCAAGCCCCATCTGTCGATAGTATTCCGCAATGGTCATCCCCATATAAATCGAAGATTCACGAGCAGCGACCGGCATCGATGAGGTGTTGCAAATAATACAGGTACGTTTGATCAACGGCTCATTGGTATGAGGATCGATAAGCTCAGGGAATTCCTGAAGGATTTCTACCACCTCACCCGCACGCTCACCACAAGCACATAGCACCACAATGTCTACCGATGAATATTTGGAAAGATGATGTTGGATTACTGTTTTGCCAGCACCGAAGGGCCCAGGAGTACAGAACGTTCCCCCCTTAAGGATAGGTACTTGTGTGTCTAAAACGCGTAAACCGGTGTCCATCATTTTGAAAGGCTTGACCTTTTCGCCCTGTGCCAATCCCATTTTGACAGGCCATTTTTGAGCCATAGTAAAAGAGAGCGCATCACCCTTCTCATTGATTCCTCGAGCAACGACTGTATCGATGTTGTATTTTCCAGCTGAAATGGTCCACGTAATATGTATTTTCCCAAAAACAGAAAAAGGAAGCATTACTTTGTGTTGGAATCTTCCCTCAGGTGTCGTTCCCAATGTGTCTCCCCGCTCTAAAATCTGCCCCACCCCTGCAACAGGCGTGTAGTCCCACTCCTTAGAGCGGTCCAAAGGAGGGAAATAGATCCCTCGTGGAAGGAAATATCCCGATTTTTCCGCGATACTTGCTAAGCGGTTTTGCAATCCATCAAAAATAGATTCCAAAAGTCCGGGGCCGAGTTCAGCTTCGAGCAGATCTCCTGAAAAATGGACTTCTGTACCCAAGTGCACACCATGCGTATCCTCGAATACCTGCAACTTCACTTCATCTCCGACGACCTCGATAATCTCTGCTTTCAGTTTTGTCTCTCCAACCGAGACGAAGCCAATCTCTCCTTGCCTAATGTTGCCATTAAATCGCACTTGGAGAAGGTTTCCAAATGCTCGAACTACATTCCCTTTTGCTTCATTCATCTTATCTTCCCTTCTACAGTGTCTATCACTTCAATTCCTTTCTGCACATCTAGTTCTTGCCATTTCTCAACAAGAAGCAGACGTGCCATATAGTTCAAAATATGGTCAATTGCAAAATGTTCCTGCCCCCACCGCTCTACAATCACGTTAAATTGATATTCACAAAGAGCTTTATGCAGATCGAGTGACACTGCGCTCTTCTCTTCAAATACATGCTTCAACTCTTTATACTCAAACGGCGGTTCATATATCACTGCATCTTTCTGCGCTAATATTTGCGCCACAATGGGATTTGAAGCATCCTCGTAGCGCAACTCCGTTGAGATATCTCTGCCTAGCTTCTTGACACGAAACCCCAAAAGCACCAACTGCCACTCATGCTGGAACGTTACATACTCTTGGATAAATCCCTCCGCTCGCCCTTCCATCTCGACATAAAAATTGGTTAAAAGTTTTTGGAAGTGCCACAGCCGTGCCTCATCTGTCTGATATTTTTCGAGATAATCAACCAAATAGTCCGGGAACTCCTCCATCTCTGACCAAGCCATATCTGTAAGAGCTTGTTCAAACTCCGTTTGAGTAAAGTTGCCTCTTGTATCGATGGGCTCGTCAGCCCAAAAGAGTCGGAGATTCTCGATATCAATCAACCGGAGAAAATCATGCACCATTTTCCTATCTTCACGATCGAGATTGACCCACATTAACTCTTTTAGCTCCTTAAACGGCAGGGAGGGAAGGTGACCTATCTCCAATGGGGGCAAAAGACTCGCTAAAAAATAGTACTCTGTCATAGTTGGAACAAGAGGTTACGGAAATCTTTTCGCAAATAGCGACTCAAAAGCTCTCTCAATGCCTCTTCCGATATATCTAGTGTAAGGCGGCGATTATGCAATTTAACCTGCACGCCTCCCACAAAATCGGCCACTACAACCTCTTTTTCTTTTAATTTCTCCAAAATCTGGCTCCCCAAAGCGGCATTTACCTTGTCCTTGGAAATAGACTTAGAAATATACGCCGAAAAATCGGCACTTGTCCCCTCTTTCTCAATAGCAGACACCAAAGCCTTGATCAGATCTGCACCCAACTTGGGATCCACCGTCTCTTTCTCAATCCAAGCCACAAGCTCGCTTTCAAAAAGCTTTTCCTCAATGCTTTGACGCAAACTTTCCATACTTTGACGAGAAGCAGCGACTAGTGATGCTTCGAACACCTTTCTCTCTTCTTCCATCTTGTTTTTGGCCGCTGCAATGAGTTCTTTTGCTTTTGTTTCAGCTGCTCGAACGATCTCATGACTTTTATCATCCGCCCTTTTTAGAATATCTTGTGCTTCTAAACGAGCGGGGTCTAATGTCTCATTCTTTAATACGTCGCAAATTTTTTTTATTTTATCTTTGCTAGATTCTAGTTGATTCATTATCCTCAGATCCTAATTGTTAGATTAAATGAAGTGCACATTTTCTTGTCAGTTTTACAGAGAAAGACTTAAACTTCAAGAGAATTTCGAAGGAGAGATTAGAGTATGATGAGGTTGGTTGCGGTATTTTTACTTTCTGTTTTTACAACAGTAGCTTACGCTTTTGACGCAGAGGTAAGCTTAAATGCTCCCAAAGACTGGGAATGTATCGATGACCCTGAACAACTGCCCAAAAAAGTGCAATTGATCTACATCGGTCCTGCCAAAGCCCGTTTCAATCCCTCGTTGAATTTAGCTGTAGAAGAGACGGATATGCCCTTGCAAGAGTATGTCCATACCGCAAAGGAGTATCATGAGAGTGTGGCGGAAACCCAAGTAGTCGCTTTGGGCAATCTGCAAACCCGTTCCGGAACCGCGATATTATTGCAAATTGATCGACCGACGAATTGGGGAGCTGTCCGATTTATTCAAGCGACCATAGTTAAGGACAATGTAGCTTATGTGATGACTGCAACTTGTTTGCAAGAGGAATTCGGCGACCACTGCTCCGCTTTTTTTGACTGTTTTAAGTCGTTCGAAGTCAAAAAACCATTGAAAACAAATCATTAAATTTGGTAGTTATATTCATAGTGACATCGCAGACTTCGCCTTTGATAGGTTGCATAACAAACGGTGTTGAATTTTAGGAGGGCCTGTGTTCAAAAAGGGTGTTGGTTTACTTTCTATTTTGCTGACATTGCTTGCCCTACCGGGCTTTGCTGGTAATAACACGTTCTTGGACTATCAGAATTACAATCATGGTTATTGTCCTGATTGTAATTATTGTCCTTGCCGTTGTAATGCTCAGCCTTACACTTCTTGCCCACAACCCTATGCGCCCCCCCCTCCTAACTATTGCCCGGATTGTCCGCAGCAGCCTTATTATGCACCCCAGCCCTATGGAACTTCACCTCAAGGGTGTTACAGTTGTCCCCCTCCAGAGGGAGAACCTTATTACACTCCTCAACCATATCAATATTATGAAGAGGGAGATTATTATGGAGAGTGCCCAAGCTGCCCTCAGTCGCAAGCACCCTATCCAACCTACCCTGAACCACAGGCCAGCTGCCCTACGTCCCCAGAACCAGAAGCCGTTTGTCCAGCACAGGCTCCGTGCACTCCCTCACCATGTGAAACAAAGACTTGCGCTCCAGAACCGCCCCCTTGCGACCCTTGCGCTCCTGTGTGCGGTGTAGATAGTGGTATTAGCATATGTGCTATTGGACTGGCCTTAATTGCAGTCGGTGGTGCTGCTGCGATTATCGTAACATCAAACAACGGTTCTACACACAGTTAATGGATAAAATCATAACCTTTAAAGGAAAGACAGTATGAAAAGATTTATGAAATTTTCTACGATTATTGCAGTATTGTGTGGCTTTGCCCCGATCGCAGTATTTGGGAATCAGCCTACTGAGCTAGCGAGCTACTACAGCGATGAATATGGCAACCAATACTATATTGATGAGGGAGCTGTGGAAGAGTATAGCCCGACAGCTTATCAAGAGGGTGTCGATACAGGGTGGGGACCTGCTTGGTGGGTGACGTGGGGTGCTCTACTTTTAGCAGCTGGTGGTATCGTTGCTATTGCTGTGACAAATAACCAGACTACACACGACTAATAGAATGTTTCGCATCGTGGGAAGGATACTTCTAGGTGTTCTTCCCCTTATCCTTCTAGCCTGCTCCCACAAATCTCTGTTTCGATATGAGGAGCAAACAAAGGGCTCGTTTGTTTCAGCACGGTTAACTTATCCTGCTCATAATCAGACTCGGGGAATGGAGCTCCAGTTTTTAATGTCAAAAAGTGGCTTGGAGACTTCGCTTTCTATTTTTGCCGGACGTTTTTCTAGTTTGAAAGAAAGCAGCCGCATCTCTCCCATTGTGCTGATGTATAACGGGGAAAAGCGCATCTTACCTGCTTATCTGATGGAAGGGGCACAACGAGTACGCTTGACGGAGGAATCCTCACAGATATTGATACAACACTTGTTGGAAGGCCATACGCTTACCCTCTATTCAGGATCACATATTGAAGAAATCGATCC
>JBJXGG010000124.1:0-5705 GCA_046153495.1 Chlamydiales bacterium | reverse complement strand
TCTATGTGACCAACTTCATCAACTGATCCGCAGCCAGAACCAACACGCCAAACATCAGATGGCAGGCTACTTTGGTAGCCCCACGCATCCGTAATTTGTTCGCGCCAAATGCGTTTTGTAACCGACCATTGGTTCTCTCCGCTGTGGTCCGCTCGTTATAACGGAGTTCTTCTGGAAACTTGAAGTGCAAAGTTCTCCGAGCCAGCGCTTCTGCTTCGAGATCTCTCTGTTATGATCGAGAGCCAAAAAATTGCAAGAGCATCTCAAACAACTCCTCTGATTACGAGGGAGGACAACCCAAAACTCAGGTTATAATGGCCCTCGGAGAGAGAACTATTTGGTACCGCAAAAAACAGAGCTCGCTATATATTGCAAAGTATGAAGAAGAGGATAGAGACGGATGGTTTTGGCGAGATAGAAGTACCCGCTCGTGCCTATTATGGTCCACAAACTGCCCGTTCTCTTGTACATTTTAACATCGGCTCTGAGAAAATGCCCTCCTCTTTTATCCGCGCGTATGGTCTACTCAAGCGTGCTTGCGCAGAGGCTAATTGTGAACTAGGCTTTTTGGATGAAGAAAAGAAGCGGTTGATTGTTCAGGCAGCCGATGAGGTGATCGCCGGACGCCTTTATGATCATTTCCCTTTGAGTATTTGGCAGACAGGAAGTGGCACCCAGACCAATATGAATGTTAACGAGGTCATTGCGAATCGAGCTACAGAACTTGCCGGTCTCGATTTGGGTGACCGCAGTTTTATTCATCCGAATGACGATGTGAATCGTTCTCAATCAACGAATGATTCGTTCCCGACAGCGATGTCGATTGCCGCAGTAAAAGATTTACAATTTCGCTTGTTACCGATGCTCCGTAAGCTGTATGAGGCCCTGATTCAAAAGGGGTTGGAGTTCCGCGGCATAGTCAAGGTAGGACGTACTCATTTGATGGATGCAACGCCGTTGACATTGGAGCAAGAATTTTCGGGATATATCGAGCAACTAACTCAAAATATAGAGAGAATAGAGGGAGCTTTACCTCGGATGTATGAACTTGCTATTGGAGGAACAGCTGTAGGGACAGGACTCAATACCCCCCCAGGCTTTGCCGAGCTTGTGGTAAACAAGATCTGCGTGTTGACAGGCCTTCCTTTTACATCAGCAAAGAACAAATTCGCCGCTCTTGCGTGCCATGATCCGTTGGTATTCATGCATAGTGCGATCAAAACTTTGGCCTGTTCGTTGATGAAAATCTCTAGTGACCTGAGTTGGATGGTTTCGGGACCACGTGCAGGGCTCGCAGAGTTGAAATTTGCTGCGAATGAGCCCGGTTCGTCCATTATGCCTGGGAAGGTGAATCCAACGCAGTGTGAGGCGATGACTATGGTGTGTGTCCATGTAATCGGTAACGATACCGCAATCGCATGCGCAGGATCGATGGGAAATTTTGAGCTCAATGTATTCAAACCGATGCTCATTCACAGTTTTTTAAACTCTGTCGAGTTGATCTCAGATGTGTGTCGAAGCTTTGCTGAGTATTTTGTAAAAGGGCTTGTCGCTAATACGAAGCAGATTAAAGCCTATCTCGAACGCTCCTTGATGTTTGTCACGGCTCTCAATCCAAAGATCGGCTATGATAAAGCCGCCGCAGTTGCTAAGAAGGCCTATCAAGAGAATATCTCTCTCAAAGAGTCGTGTCTCTCCTTGGGATTTTTGTCCGAAGAAGAGTTTGACCAGGTGGTCGATCCACAAAAGATGGTCTAGCGCATCGCTTTTTTGAACTTTTCGATCCGTATGAGTTCGCGAGAAAACTCTAAAGCAGAGTTGATATGTGAGAAGATATGATCTTGTCCGATCATATCATCGAGCTGAAAACGGTGTAGATCATGCATAGGCCCTTTCTTCACACCTGCTAGAAGCAGCGTAGTGCCTTGTCTATGACATTCGGAATAAAACTCCTCCAATGCGTGCATCCCAGACGCATCGATGCTTGGGACCTTTCTCATGCGCAAAACAAAGACTTTAGGCGGTCTTTGGAGTTCATTCATCAGATTCTTTAGTCGATCGGCCACGCCAAAAAAGAAGGGGCCATTAATTTCATAGACCTCGACACCCTCGGGAATCTCGTTCTGTGCAAGAGCTTCTGGATCTATATCGGGAGGAGAGTCGCCGCAATATTGGGTGACTGGACCAATCTCGGAAAGATCACTCATTTGCTTCATAAAAAGGAAGGCGGCCAAAATCATGCCTACTTGTACAGCAGCGGTCAAATTGATCAAAACAGTTAAGATAAAGACAGTTAAGAGTACCAATACATCTTTTTTAGGTGCAGTGAAAAGATGGAAGAAGTGGTGGATTTCACTCATAGACCAAGCCACCATAATTAGGACAGCAGCCAAGGCTGCAAGAGGTATCATAGCGGTTAATGGGGCCAAGAAATAGAGCATTCCGAAGAGCGTCAATGCGTGAATAATCCCCGAAATAGGAGTGCTTGCTCCATATTTCACATTCGCAGCGGTGCGAGACAACGAGCCAGAGGCGGGGATTCCCCCAAAACATGCGACGCTAATGTTCGCAAAACCTTGTGCTACAAGTTCACAATTCGATTGATGTCGCCAACCAGTCATCCCTTCCGCCACCACACAAGACAAAAGAGACTCGATGCCAAGTAGGATAGCAATAGTCAGAGCATCAGGAACTAAAGCTAAGAGCTGTCCGAATTCGAAGTGGGGAAAAACCGGTGCGGGAAGCATGCGAGGAAGCGAGCCATATGTACTTCCTATGGTGGGGATATCTATTTTAAAAAGCCAGGTCACGATACCTGAAATGGCTAATGCGGCAAGTGCTCCTGGAATTTTAGGTCGAAATCGGCGGCAATAAATGATAATCGCCAAACTACCAAGACCGATAGTCAGTGTCTTAGGGCTGAACGAAGGTAAATGGGTCCAATATGCTTTCCATTTTGCTATAAAGTCGATGGGGACATCACCCATCTGCAAGCCAAGAAAACTTTTGAATTGAGAGGAGAAAATGACCACAGCGATCCCTGTTGTCAATCCTGTTACGACAGGGTAGGGAATGTACTTGATATATGCACCTAATCCAGCAAATCCGAGCGCAATGAGGAATAATCCGGCCATAAATGTAGCCATGAGCATTCCCTCGAAGCCGTGGCGCAACATAATTCCGTAGAGGATGACGATTAAAGTGCTTGTAGGCCCCCCAATTTGGACACGACTTCCTCCTAAAAGAGAGATCAGAAAACCACCCACAATAGCTGTAAAAACACCCTGTTCTGGAGTAATACCCGCACCGATTGCCACTGCCATTGCCAAAGGGAAGGCGATAATTGCCACGTTTATTCCAGCAAAAATATCTTTGAAAAGACTCTTAATGGAATAGCCTTCCCTAAAACATTGTATTGATTTGGGAATAAAGGCCTTAATCCGATCGTGGAATGTAGATGTGGACTCCATGAATGTGAGAGGGTTATGATGTTCTCTGCATTTTCTCGCAACCACCCCCAGAATGTCAACTCAATCCTTAGCGTATCGGAAAAAAAACAAATACATTAGTCTGAAAGAAAATACTTTTTTTAAAGGAAATGGGATGCTCCACCTGGAATTGCTAATTTTCTTTGGAGTTGGCTATCTAGCCATTATTTTTGAGAAGTTTTTGCATGTGAATAAATCGGCTATAGCTTTGGTTATGGCTGTAGTCTGTTGGTTATTGTTTTTTACAGATACCGGGCAGATGATATCGACAGAAGCAATGGCCGAACAGATTTACGAGGTCGCTCAGATTATATTTTTTCTTTTATCCGTCATGATCATTGTGGAGTTGATCGACTCTCATCATGGTTTTAAGTTGATTACGGACTTGATCTACACCTCATCGAAGCGGAAGATGCTCTGGTTTTTGCTCGGGATCTCCTTTTTTATGTCTGCGCTTTTAGATAATTTGACTTCGATGATTGTTGTTATCTCCTTATTGCGGAAGATGATTCCACAGCAGAGGGATCGGTGGCTTATCGGTTCGGTTATTGTGATCGCGGTGAATGCTGGTGGAGCCTGGACACCGATTGGTGATGTCACGACAACAATGTTATGGATTAACAATAAGATCACAACTTGGCAAACAATCAAAACACTTTTCTTTCCAAGTGTTGTGTGTGTATTTATCTCTGGGTTGATTGCGACATTTGTGATTAAGGGGGAGAATGAGAAAATATCGGGCAGTTTTCGTCTGCAAAAAATGGAGCCCGGTGCGCGTCGTGTCCTTTGCTTGGGGATACTCTCTCTTATTATGATCCCAGTCTACAAGGCAGTACTCCATCTCCCTCCTTTTATGGGCGCTCTCTTAGGTTTGGGGATGCTCTGGTTGATTACGGATTTGATCCATTTCCGTTTTGGAGAGGAGCGGTGGCATTTACGTGTTTTGCATGTGATGACCAAGATCGATATTTCGGGTATTTTCTTTTTCTTGGGTATTTTATTAGCGATAGATGCTCTTGCTACGGCCGGTATGCTTAGGGGATTTGCGATCTGGCTTGAAAGTGTAGTGCCGAATCAAGGGTGGGTAGCTGTGATTATCGGACTTATTTCTAGCGTTATCGATAATGTCCCTCTTGTTGCAGCCACAATGGGCATGTACGATATGGCGAGTTATCCTATTGACTCTAAGCTGTGGCAGATGATTGCTTACGCAGCTGGAACGGGGGGTAGCATATTGATTATAGGATCTGCTGCAGGGGTAGTTTTTATGGGGATGGAGAAAGTGGACTTTCTCTGGTACGCCCGTAAAGTGGGCTGGATAGCATTAATAGGATTTGTATCTGGCTTAGTCACTTATCTCCTTCTCTATCCCGTTTTAGGGCTCTAAAGCTTCTTGGTACATTTTTAACATTTCGGCAATCCTCGCTTTGAGGAAAGCTCGCGGAGCTTTTGCATATAGAGAAAGACAACCGGAGTCACAAATAGGGTGATCAACTGTGAGAAGAGAAGGCCTCCAAAGATCACAAGACCCAGAGGACGATTCATCTCCCCATTGTCTCCGATTCCAATCGCAATCGGAAGGGCCCCGAACATTGCTGCTAAAGTAGTCATGATGATCGGACGAAAACGCTCCTTACACGCTTCGATGATTGCAGATTGCGGCGTCTCATTCTCTTTTTCCAAAAACTCTAATGCAAAATCGACCAGCATGATGCCATTTTTCTGCACTAGCCCTATCAAAACAATAAGACCAACAGCAGAGAAAAGCGAAAGTGGCTCTTGAAAAATATAGAGTGAGAGCAAGCCCCCTAATGTGGCTACAGGTAGGGCTGACAGAATCGTGAGTGGGTGAATAAAGCTCTCATAGAGAATTCCCAAAATCACATAGATCACAAAAATAGCTAAAAGGATTAGCCATCGTAATGAGGAGAAGGTTTCTCGGAATACTTTTCCGGCTCCTTCGATCTCTCCCATTACGTTATCGGGAAACATCTCTTCTGCTAAGGTATCAATTTTTGCTAGTACAGGACCCAGAGAGACTCCTTTTGCCAAGCTGAAAGAGATGGTGACTGAGGGAAATGTGTTGAAATGGTGTACGGTAGAGGGGCCTAGTACCTCTTCCCAAGTAGCAACGGCAGATAGGGGTACCATTTCTCCGGTAGTGGGGGATTTGATGTAAAGTAGGTCTAGGTCTTTTGCTGTAAGATCATAGCCTGG
>JBJXGG010000120.1:0-3213 GCA_046153495.1 Chlamydiales bacterium | reverse complement strand
CGCTAGACAATCCCCAGATCTGCCTGCGCAACCTTCTCTGAATCCGAGGAAATTTTATGGAATACCGGCTCAGCACCCCTAACAAAATCCTCTTTCCAATAGTAATTGTCAAGGAGTCCTGCGATGGGACGCCCTAAGATTTGATAGGCAGAATAGAGCGCTTCTACAGAAGCTAACCCTCCACAAGGGTTATTTTTTCGAGGATAAGCAGTCTTTAAATTGGAAGGTAAAGTTCTTTTTTTAATGTGAGGAGGAAATTGGAGTCTCCCTAACATCTGCTCTGCGTATTTCCATGTGCCATCGATGAGCAATAAACCCACATTTCGATCTTCTTCACTCAATTCAGGTGCACCGAGAGTCAACAAACAATATCCCTCTAGGGGGGGAAGTTGTGCAAGAGGATAGCGCAAAAAAATACAATCTGAGCGAGTTTCCAGCCCTTTAAGGCTACATTTTTTAATATTTTCTTTCCTGTGTCTAATAATAATTGTTGGTGGAAACGCTTTCATAACCTGAGTTTGTATTTTTTACTTCATGAGAAAATGCAAAAAACTCCTCCGAATTCAAGGAAGTAAAACACAAAATTCAGGTTCATAGGAAGTTTTAACAATAGGTTTATGTGGTAAGAATATCACCTGATGCTTATTTTAGTAAATTAAGGAAGGATTGATTAATGGGCCGATAGGAATTTTCTGAGGAGCTGTTATAATAAACTGTTTGATTATCAGTTAGGTGGAGAGTCTGGTTTTATTGAAAAAGAGCTGTGTTGAGGACATTAACTAGAGCTTTGATCCTTCTACGAATATCGTGCGAATACCAAAGAGAGGTACTAAATGAAGAAAGGAATGCTGTTATTGATGTTATCTTCGGTTGCTTTGTATGCGCAGCCGGCGACAAACGGTACACCTGCTCCGCAAAACGGACAGACGCCAGAGGTAAATAGTCAACCCGCCCCGCAAAACGGGCAGATACCTGCGCAGTCGGGCGCACCACAGACGACTCCCCAGCCATCTGCACAAATTCAGTGGATGACAGATTATGAGCAGTCGTTGGCTATGGCAGGGAAAAGTAACAAACCTGTGATACTCTACTTTACTGGTTCTGATTGGTGTGGTTGGTGCAAGAAAATGGATCAAGAGGTCTTTTCTTCTTCCGCTTTTGTTCAAAGCGTAGGGAACAAATTTGTTTTCGTGAAAGTAGATTTTCCCATGAATACTAAGCTTCCGGAGGGGGAGATGCGTCAAAATGCCCAATTAAAGCAGCGTTATGGCGTGACAGGTTACCCAACTGTTGTCATTGTTGATAAACAGGGAGGCTTCATCGGTGAGACAGGCTATCGCTCTGGTGGTGGCAAAGCTTATGCACAATGGTTAGAGCAATTTATTACAAACTAAGGTTTTGAGTATGGGTCGATTTTTTCGTTTTTTCTTCCCGATTTTTTGTTGGAGCATTCCTATTTTTGCTTCACAAATGGTCTGGCTCTCAGACTTTGAAAAAGGGTTAGAAGAGAGTAGAGGGACGAAAAAACCCCTTTTGCTTTTCTTCACAGGATCAGATTGGTCTGGGTGGAGCATGAAACTAAAGGATGAAGTTTTAAGCTCCACTGTATTTCAACAGAAAATTGCGGAAAATTTTGTTTGTGTCGAGATAGACTTTCCTCTCCACACTCCACCAGTGGGAGTGAATATGAAGGTAAAGGAGCGGTTGCAAGTTACAGAATATCCGACTGTAGTTTTGCTGAACTATGACGAGCGGGAGATAGCCCGTTTGGGGTATCTTCCCATTACTCCATCACAATATGCGGATGACCTTCTTTTTGCGCTCGCTCAGGATAGGGATCTCTCTTATTTGTTAGACCTGCTAGCACGGGGAGAAGTTACCTTATCCATTTTGGAGAGAGCCTACTACTTATCGCAGGAGCTTTGTTGTGATGGGGCAATTGAATTGGTCCTAGATTATGGGATAAAGAGTAATGATCCAGGCTATTTTCTCGTCGAGAAATACCGAAGGCTCCTCTCTCAAGGAAAAGGAGATTTAGCAGAAATTGCTTCTTTGCGGAAGCAGATAGAACAGTTAGGCTCGCACGAAGAGCTCTATCATTTAGCTTTGATAGACTTTCAAGCATTGGCTGCTGAGGAGGAAAACCAGATTTCTGAAAAGGTAGTCGCTCCCTTGAAGCATTACTTAGAGCAATTTGCCTCCTCCAATGATAATCATAAGTGGGAAATTGAGATGATGCTAGCCCAATTCTATCTAGCGCATGATAAGTGGGGGGAGGCACTCAAGCACGCTCAAGTGGCTCAAATCGCAGCCCCCTATAAGCATCGCGAAGAAATTGCAGACTCTTTGGAGTATATCAAGGAAAAGGTGGAAGAACCCATTCATAGATAACTCTTTATACAATCGTACGTCCTGGCTAAGCCCCTAACGATCACGGATTACCTAGAGCCGCTGGCTGGGCACTAAATAGAGCAGGTTTTGCTCCCTCTTCTGAAACAGCGTCTGGTGTGGTCGCTAAGCGAAGGAGATCTCTCCGAATCTCAGGGAAAGTGGGAATGAGCTGTTTCTGAAGGGGGGATACGTTGATTTGCACACCACCCAACTCCTTTTGTGAAAGGCGATACGCCTCACGAACAAGACGCTTAAAACGGTTACGATCATGCGCCTTACCAAAACGGCGCGTGACCGTTAACCCAAGTTTCGGATGGAGACTATGACGAAGTTGGACTCGCAAAAAATCGCCTGATAAAACTGTCCCTTGTTTAGCAAGGAGACGAAACTGCTTTTGAGAAAGAAGCCTTTGGGACTTTTTGAATTTCATTAAACAGGAGTTAGTTGATAGCGCCCAACTCGACGACGACGACTCAAAATTTTTCTTCCGTTAGCAGTTTGCATACGAGCACGGAAACCCAACTTATTCTTGCGACTACGTTTGCTAGGTTGATATGTACGTTTCATTCTCTACCTCATATTCTTTCAGGGGCGATATACTAACAGAAGAGAGAGCTCTCTTCAAGAAGATAATCATTATTACTGTTTATAGCAGAATCGATTGAAAAATTTATAAATCAACTCTGATCCTATAACCCACAAACTCACACGTGATCTGATTGACTTTCAAAAGTAAAGGTCAGCGAGTAGAAAATTTTTTTTGATGAATTTGTGTCATCATTTTCTTGAGTAACCCGAGTTTTGGGTTGTTCTTCCTCGTAA
>JBJXGG010000117.1:0-10824 GCA_046153495.1 Chlamydiales bacterium | reverse complement strand
AGGGGAAAGTGGAACTGAGCTTCCTCAAACATCAACTTGCCACGACCGCAAACTTTGCGACAAAGAGTTGGCTAGCCACCTTTATGTTTGGAGGGTTAAATTTCCAAGTAGAGCACCATATTTTCCCTCATATCTGTCATATTCACCTCCCAAAAATCGCGAAGATTGTGAAAGAGACGGCCAAAGAGTTCGGTCTTGCTTATCATGAAAATGAGACCTTTATTGGGGCTGTGTTATCTCATTTCAAGACGTTGAAGCGGTTGGGTAAAAAAAACCATGTTCCTACATTCTCTTAAATTAATAAAATGTATGACCTCTTTTCTCGCTCATATTCACTAATAACCTGAGTTTTGGGTTGTTCTCCCTCATCCTCAGGGAGTTGGTCTGGCTGCTCTTGCAATTTTTTGCTTGATAATAGCGCCTTCGGCTATGATTTTCGCAACAAATTGCCAGATCATCTCAGAAAACTCCTCTGATTACGAGGAAGAACCACCCAAAACTCAGGTTAATATGGGCTTCGAAAAGATCTTATAAATCTGACATCTGACTTATCAGGACTTTGTGTCTTTATTTTTTGCTCTTGGTATCAGTCAGTTCAATCTCAATTTAATCGACATACTAGAGAACTATAAGATAACCTTGATAAAATCTTTATTTTAGTAGAAGGTTTATTGCTTTATAGATTAAAATGAAGTCCTGATCGATTAAATTTTTAGGGAGATTTTTTATGGGTAAAGGTGGTACAGGCGCAGTGGAAGGCGGACAGTTGCGAATGCCTGCATATGCTGGAACTGGAATGCCTGATGAGGATGCATTTGGTGGCAGCAGGCGTTCATCTATGGATGATGCGCGTCAACCTATGGATGATGGGCGTCAAGATGGGGCTGAGGCTGGACTTGGGGACGCGCGAGCGCGCCGACGAACTGGTGCAAATTGTTCGTCTAAATGTGCAGGAAAAAATGTGGTCCGCGCTTTAGTTGTACTCGCTATCATTGCAATGGTGGCGTCAGGCCTCCTCGGACACAAGCAGGTGGGCTGCTTCTCACAGCTACCCATTGGAGGGCAGTATGCCCTTTATGCTGTTTCTGGTGCAGCTGTTGTTGGGTTGGCTATAGACGGGTGCAGAGATCGCCGAGTAGCGGCTAGAAGAGATCAAGCCGATAGCTACTTCGCGGGTGCGGAGGAGGCATCTTGATCAAGCACGTGGGTGCGATCCGCTAATTTTTTGAGTCACTCCCGGCGTTGTTGCCTAAATCAGCCTTTGGCCGGTCCACGCAACAACCCCCGAGACTATATCATTTAGCCTTATACCACTCGATTTTAATCACCATAACTAACAGAAAATCATATCTTTAAGAAGATATCTTTTATAATTAATTAATATTCAAAAAGTTATTTACTGTTTTCCCCTTTTGTAGGAAAATTAAAACTGAGGTTTTAATAACAACCCTACAAGCAGGAGTGAGTTATGGCCATAGGGAAAAAGTTGCTCGTTTTGGGCGCTATCACAGCCTTTTCTGTAGCTGTTTTTGCAGCAAATCAGAATTCTGATTCTGGGAACGGCACGCCAAAGTGTATGCCGGGACAAAAGTGCGATACAAATGATGAAAATATGAATGGGGCGAAACGTCCCTTGAAAGTGGAATCCATTGATACGATGCAGGGTACGATTTTGAGTGTGACCCGCGTGAGCTATCCTGACGGGACCATGGTGCATGTCGTTTTGACAACCCCGAAGGGGGATAAGACGTTCATGATGGGACCTGCCTCTTTTCTAGATCAAGCGAAGATGACGCTCCAGATGGGAGATAAGGTGTCGATCTCTGGTTATGAAGTGAATGCAAATGGTTCTCAGATGTGGATTGCGACAAGGGTCGAGAAAGGGACTAATGTGCTCGATATACGCCAAGAAAACGGGCAACCGGTTTGGGAGCCCACTGATATTGAGGGAAGCCCTCGTGTTAACGGTCATTAAAAACAGTGAAGCTCGAGGCTTTAGGCCTCGAGCTCAATCATATGCTCCTAATACAAAATAGCGGGTGAGATTCAAGACGGGAGGATAAGTAAAAATGCGGAAATGCGTTGTGTAGAAGGTTTCGAAGTAAAACGGATGATCGATTCCAGTCTCGCTCACATCTACAATACCATCATTCGCTACGCATTTATTAAACTGCGATCCTCTACATCCTGCGATGATTAAAATCCGCATATCCTCAGGATAAGGACCAAGATCAATCATGTCACAGACCGTGTAGGTGGAGAGCTCGTAAAAAAGTTCTAATCCTAAACAGCAGTAGAGCTTGGAAAAATTGGAGAAACTCCGGCCAAACGTGCTCCCACTACTAGGAGGAGCGATGAAGACGGCATGTCCCGCTTTTGCTTCAGCAGGGCAACAGGGATCGTTAAGCGCACTGCGCAAAATCACAGATCCGAGAGAGAAGCAGACAAAATTGATCTTTTTGCCTGGGTTCTCATCGCTTACCCACTTGATGTATGTTGCCAAACAGTGGCCGTGGTCTCGGATAGATCCTGTCACACTGGGATATTCATAATTATATACCTTTAGGCCGACATAGCGGAGCGAATAGGACATGTCGCGCAAGCTACGAGCGGTCTGTAGAAAGCCGTGGATTGTGACCACAACACCTTTGTCACACTCGTCCGCTCTAAGAGCTGAGCAGTGCAACACAACAACAACAAAAAGAAATAAAAGTTTTTTGAAATGTACCATAACCGAAGACATACATGATTCTTTCGGTTAAAGCAACATTTTTTACACGCAATCGAGCCGTTTTTTCATACCAGAAATAGCATGGCTACCTAACACAAGGATAAAACTCCATAGTGCCGCAAAACATAACGAAAAGGGAAGATACTTCGATTCTCCTAATGCCGTGCCATGTACTCCCTCCATCACATAGACCAATGGATTGATCAAGGTGAGATTGGCAAGCCATGGTGCGAATTGATAGAGAGTCTGCCAACTATAGAAATAGGCTCCAAACATAAATAGGGGGTTTACGACACGAAACCATAAGCTCCCTATATCTTGGAGTCCCTTCAACACGCTTGTCAACCAGAGTGCAAAGAAACCGTGGAAAATATTAGCTGTCAGCAAAATGGCGATAAATTTCGGCCAATGGATTTGCGACAGAGAAAAACTTTTCCATAAAAAAAGCTTCCCAAATATCAAAAGTGGGGCGCTTAGCGCGATAGAGCATAAAGCCCAAAATAGAGCCATATAGATGAAGACCAATTCGGAGCGAATAGGGAGAATCAACGTATGTTGGATTGTCCTATCTCCTTCAATGTCTCCAAGTAAGATATGCACTTTTCCGATTACTTCAAAAAAGCCAAAAATACCGATTGCGCCTAAAATTACAAAGGGACCGTAAGTATTGCCCAGTCCACTCGGCATAAAATACCCAAAGACAACGGCCGTTGTGAAAAAAAGAAGCAAGCTATCGAGGAATTTCCCAGGATATTCCCGAAAAAATATCAATAAATCTTTTTTGAAAAGCTCTCCAATGACATTATATGGTGTTCTACACAACATCTTGCACCTCATTTTGTTCTCCCACAAACTTGATAAACACTTCCTCGAGATTTTCTTTGCCGTGCTTCTCAATCAGATGGGCTGGAGTATCTGTATCTTTGATCTCCCCATCATGAATAAGAGAGACGCGGTCTGCGAGTACTTCCGCTTCATCTAAGTAATGGGTGGTTAATAAGACCGTTTTGCCGTTATCCCGCAGTTTTGCAATAACATCCCAAAGAGCTCTCCGAATATGAGGATCGAGTCCGACTGTTGGCTCGTCCAATATCACCAAATCGGGCGAGTGCATCAAAGCGCGCGCAATCAAAAAACGTTGGCGGTAACCGCCAGAGAGCTGAATGGCCCGCTCTTTGCGATAGGCGTTGAGACACAAATCATTACAAAGACTCTCTCGTTGTTCGATCGCCTCTTCTCGTGTCAGACCGTAACAACGACCTGAAAAGAGGAGAACTTCATCAAGGCTCAAACTATTGGGAATATTTGGATGTTGTGGACAGAGTCCCACTCGCCTCCTGTAGGAGATCAGATTTTGGTAGATAGAGCGTCCTTCCCATAGTATCTCTCCACCTGAACGTGTGTAGAGAGTTGCTAAGATAGAAGAGAGCGTTGTTTTCCCCGCGCCATTGACCCCCAAAAGAGCAATAATTTCGCCCCGCTTGATATCAAGAGAGACTCCTTTTAAGGCCTCTCTCTTGTGCTTTCCCGTACGGCTACGATACGTCTTAGAAAGTTTTTGTATAGACAAAAGCAATGGTTTCATAAACAGCTCATATTATTAAAAAATTTTATAAAATACTTATTCCACAATAAGTGGTGCTCATAGAGTCATAACAAAAAACTTAAAACAAGAAGCACATACGTGGAGGCATATAGTCGATTAAATTGAGATTGATAAAGTAGTGCGTAATTTTAGAATTTATTCTTCTTTTCGCACAAGATACTTTTCTATTAAGAAAAAGACTTCTGCTTTTTGCATAATGAACGCATGTCCAGATGGGACGACGAAGTGTTCATGGGGCTCACTTAGGCGTGCTTCATCGGCACGTACTTTCCAGTCGCGCGATCCAGTGATGCAAATGAGTTTGAGCGAAGGGGGAAAACGTCCGAGGTTTTCGATTTCCTCTCGAGTAAAAGACATGAGTTGGTGGCCGCTATGTGAGCCGAAAACAAGACGGCAGAGTGGGATATGGGAGAGATGGCGCGCAAGTCTAGAGCCTCCATTGGGGGGCGCAAGCAATATGGCGGTTCCGATCTGTGCCTCCTTCGGGCAGTCGGGGTGATTTAGGGCTACTCTCAGGATCAGGCCGCCCAGCGAATGGGCAACAAAGTGGATCGGTTCTTGAGGGCTTTGCCGAGCTTTTACTTGGAGAAGGAAAAGAAGGTTCTCAGCATGCTCTTCAATAGTTTTATTTCGACTCTTGTAGCCGAAAAGAGTTATCTCCTGCCCCAGGGTCTCGAGATAGGTGACAAGAGGACGAAAGGAGGCCTGAGTGCGCATAAAGCCGTGTAAACAGACGATGGACTCTTGCCCCCAGGCAAAACTACAGAGAGATATAAGTAGGAGAAATGGCCTCACTGAAGAGAGTCTACTCCCAACTCTCCTATAAGCCAAGAGGGAATGCCATCATTGTCGTGTATAATCGATTACATTGAGATTGATACTCTCTGGTTTTGGCACCACCAGAGAGTATCAATCTCAATTTAATCGATTATAAAAGGGGAGTTTTTCGGGGGGTAAGAGCCCTCCCATAGAAGATATTCTTTCACAAAATTTAACGTCCAGCGGCTTGTCATGATCCAGCGATGACTCGCTAAAATGGTCAGATGGGTATGAGGAGAGCGAAGATAGGTCTCATTCACGCTCACCTTCCCATCATTTGGTGTGGAAAACCAGACATCAGTTCCTTTATCTCCCGCAATGACAACAACATCCATTGTTTCAGGAAAAGTGCCCAAAGCGTGCATCTCATCTGCTGTATAGTTAAGTAGTTGTCTGCCTGATCGTTGACCAAAGATCCATTGCACAGGTTTCCATTCTCTAAATGTGCGGGCAAAGCAGGAGCCGGAGTTGGGAGGGGCTAATAATATCGCCTTGCCGATCTTGGCTTCCTGGGGACAGTCGGGATGACTTACGGCTGCTCGAACAATCACGCCACCAAGACTATGTGTCACAAAATGAATGGGTTCTCCTGGATTTCTTACTGCGATTTGCTGCAAGACACAGATGAGATCTTCAGCATGTCCCTCTATCGTTTTTTTACGGCTTTGGTAGTCCCATAAGCAGACATTATATCCCTCACTCTTTAGCATAGAGCCAATCGGTATCATGCATTTGCTCGAGCGAAAAAACCCATGGGTACAAACGACCGTCTCTACCCCTTTAACCTCCAAATGGAGGGCTAAAAAGATAATGATTATAAAAACTATCTTATTCATATTTGAAATTAAATAAACAATTACTTTAATAATAAAAAAAGAGCGTTTTTTATTAAATTAATTTGTTTAATATAAATTAGTTGAAAGAAAATAAGTTATATAGCGTCAGTGCTTTATATGGATCAAACACGGGAACGATTACGGCGGCATTTTCTTCGAGTGTGAATAAGGTTAATGCTTTATCTAGAGAGCCTAAATGAGGAGCGATAGCCCCATATAGATGGGTAGGCGTTTCTCGAGCCGCGCCCATCCAATTTAGGTCGAATATTCGGATAAAAGGAGGTATATGCATTTGTTCAACGATGTATGTTTCGATGACGTGAGGGGAGGGTGCGCGTATCCCCTTACTGCATAGCATTCTATAAACATCACGTGCAAAAATGTATGGATAGTCGACCTCATCTTTGAATTTAATCATGAGTTCTCTCTCGATATCGGCGCTTATCTCTGGTGAGAGAGCAGCAAAACGGAGAGCAGCAAAAGGAATTTGAAGTGCGATTTTTGCAAAATGATCCCGGATGATAACCTGGTTTCTTGGATGCGGATCTATGTTCAACATATTGTCGAGACACCACTGATAGGAGCAAACTTCTGACGCTTCTTGTTGACGACGATATTTTTTCCAAAAAATTTTACGTTCTGCCTCTGTGGCTACATTATCAAGCCATTTGTTTATCAACGGACGTGGCATTCTAGTAGCGAGAAGTTGTTGGGTTGGAAGTGCAAGAGTTCTAAGATGCCAAGCAACAAAATCTTCCCCACTTGTGACAGGGAGCGCACACTCTGAAAGAGGGAGTGTGCAGGCGTGCCTTAGATAAATTAATCCTACAGTTTCTACATGAGATATCAAGGCTCTGTGGTGTCGTAATCCATAAGTGAGTTGCTCTAACAACATTACGGGTGAGGTAGAAATAACCGGTGTCTCGATAAGAAGGGGGTAGAGAGTTCTTGCTAGTTCAATTGTAAACGCTCCGCCGTGTCGTAGAAAGGGGAGAGAGGCCTGCTCTACAGTAGCAGCGGAAATTCTCTGTTCTGAGTCTGTTGCGACATAGGCACTCCACTGCCGCAAAAAATCGATGGAGGCAACGTAGTCGCGTAATTGTTGCACGGCTCTGTGGTGTGCTGCAGCTAGTCTACCAGACCTCAGCTTATTTTCCGCTACGGAAATAGCTCTGTTTAATAGTAACCTCAATTGAGAAAAAGTGTGCACATCATTCCAACTTCCCTTGTCATCTATACAGGAGATGACAAGACAATCCTCGACAAAAGGAGCGATCAGAGAGGTACCTCCTTTAAATGGTGTATGCAGCTGGAGGCGTTGTCCATCAAGAGAGATTGTGCCATCAGGTTCTCGTGCTGTGGCAAAAGCATTAGTAGAAAGCCATACCGTTCTTTGAAGCTCTGCTTCAAGATGATAGAGAAACAGGGGATCTAAGAGAGCTTTTCTTCCACCTGCTTCGGCTACATTCTTGATAAAATTGCGCAGAGAGTATTTACTGCCAGGGCAAGATTCTGTGTTTATAGCAATAAATCTTAGGATACCCGTGAGAAGTTCGTCCATAGGACAGCGTTTGAAATTTCCAAAAGCTCGTGCGGCTGCTTGTTCTGAGTTGTGATCGATGCCCGCTTCTTGCAAGGTAGTTTCCATAGCATCTCCCACACTCGACTTTCTCTTGTTAGCCAGGGTTCTTGGTCTCTTAGAGAGCCCTGCTGCACGCAATGAGGCCCGCACGGTTGGCAGTTGTAAAGCAACTTCTGAAGAAACTCTGAGCGCATACAGATCCTTCTGAGAGACATGAATCGCGGCGGGAACAAGTCTCTCAGGACAGATGGGAACCATAGTCCCTTTACAATTGATCGCGCCTGTTATGAGCCACTCGCACTGCATATCTAAGATAAATAGAGGATCAGTCATCTTAAAGCTGTGATTAACAGAGCGAGCATAACAATCTCCGATGGTAGAAGGTTGCCTAGTTTTGTAGAAAAGACATATGAGAGCTGCCCAAATACCTTCTTTCATTGCAACCCTCCGCCTTTTATAAGAAAGATTTAGAGAGAGGAGGACCCATTTTGTCATTCGCTCATGGATCGGTCGATCTTTTGTTTTGAGGAGAAGTTTTGTGCATGCGCGGCTCTTTTCTTCCATACGAGAGGCTATAATATGAATATGGCGCACAAAATCGTAACCAATCAGAGTCGCGATTGTCGGGTCATCTACAATCATCTTGATCGCAATGCATCCCCCCTCTACATTCACATCGTCCGTAGGAAGGTATAGCATTCGGACAAGGGTAAAAATGAGATAATGAACTTTTCCCGTAGGCAGAGCGGCACGCGCTGCTGCGCAATCAACCTGTGCGAGAGCATCCTCTTCCCTAGTTATCTCTGCTCTGATTTCCAGAATTCTTCTAGTGAGAAAATAGGTATCCGTAGGAGGCAGGGCATGATCTCTGGCAAGAAAATAGTTTAGCGTGGCAAGTTCAGCAAGCACTCTTTCCATGGAGAGTTCATGCAATTTTTCTAATAAATGCGCTGTGATCCACGCGCGAAATATGGATATCCTTTCCGGTTCGATTGTTTTACGTGCATTTCTTTCAAACAGTTGAATTTGAGCCCTAAGTTTTAGCTGATTTGTGACGGTAAGACTCTGATTGAACGGATTATTAAATTCAAAGTTGTAGAGTGTCGAGAGCGAGGGAGCTTCCGCTGCTTTTCCTCTTACAAGATGAGCATGAACAACAGAGGCAGATTCGTGGCGTATCCGTTTTGCCTCCTTTCTCCCTTCTATTGTGAGGGGACTGATGGCGCCAGATATGCGACGTACAGGATCTGCATCGCTTCTCTTTGCTAGAGCAAGAGTAGTGATTGGGACGAATACGCGGGGTAGAGGTTTTGCTTCAACACTCTCTTGTAGTGGTAGGGGAGTGATTGGAACGAATACGTGGGGTAGAGGTTTTGCTTCAACACTCTCTTGTAGCGGTGAACGTATCTTGAAACGTATCGGCGCCCGCTTTCCCCTTCTTGCACGTGCGTGAGGAGGTGATTGTGGGAAAGGATCTTCAACAAGTGGTAAATCTGGAAGAGTGTGCATAAATGCTGAAGGGTCGAAAGGTGGTAGATCTGTAAGAGTGTTCATAAATTCTGAAAAAATGTACTATATATACGCTTTTAAATCAAAAATTAATATGCTTCCTTTCGTAGTAATTTTTCTTTTTCTTCATCCGGCTCCGGCGCAACATTTCGCACAGTTTGCCAAGGAGCTTGAGCAACGTGGCATCAGCACTCGGGTAGAATCCGCTGAAAATTTTGTGCTTTCCCCTGGGACAAGCGTGGTGATTACAGAGGCGGGTGATCCCTGCTTTTTTTCTATCCATCAAGAGCTAGACAAAGCGGAGGTGCGGCACTACGTATATTATGATAATCCAGATCCTTATGTAGAAGGCGGCTATAGTGAAGCTGTCAAACAAGTTTTAAAAGCTCCTGTGGATGGGGTTATCTATGCAAATAAGCATTTGGCAGGTCTTTTTCCTTACCCCTCTATTCCCCTTGGTTTTTACCCTGATATTCCGTCAGAGCAGTATGCAGTTAGGAAAACTCAAATTAAGAAGATACTTTATTTGGGAGGGGCGAATAGTGTGTTTTATGAAGAGGCGTTTCCTCTCTTTTTGGAGATAGCGCAACAGTTGGAAGGAGTGGAAATCTATTTTAGGCGCCATCCTCGAGATAAAAGGGAGTGGGAGCTAGGCTGCGTGAGGGAGGAGCCTCTCCCTTTTTCAGAGGTGGATCTTGTGTGCTACCACCAAACTTCGATGATCTATGGTCTTGTGATGGCTGGTATTCCTGTAATCCAGGTAGCGCTTACCCCTTTTTGTGACCGTCTTGTTGAGGCTGGAGTCGTCTCTTCAGTCGATAGTGTAGAAGGGTTCTTGAAGGGGTTGGAGGAGTTGCAAAGAGTGGAATGCGAAAAAGTTCTCGAAGCAATAGGATATGATCCTATGTGGGCTACAAATTTGTACTCTTTTCTCGTGGAATGACTAGTTCTAATTCATCGATATATCGCTGTTGGTCGACATCTTTACGGCCGTGTATTGCTTCCCAACGGTAGAATTTCAAATTGTTAGTTATCCAGTCGTAATCGAGAACAAGGAGGGCCTGGTTGTCCACATCGGGATGGTCATCTGTATAGTTTAAGGTTCCCAAAATAATAGCCATGGGGCGATTGAGTTGTGCGCAAAGAGCTTGGTAGAGCGGGAAAGTTTGTACATGATGGTCCATTTTCTCAAGAGCGCTCTGAAGTTGCAGCGCCTGGGAGTAGTGAGTAGAGGCTTCGACAGGTCGGAAGAGTGCCTCCAAGCGAGCAAGGTCGACATCTTTTAGCCCGAGGCGCAGGGAGATTTGTCTCAGTTCAATACGGGAGAGAGGAGGTGTTGACTGCATCTCTTTGTCAAAAGCTTCCAAAGCTTTAATGGGGATTTGTGTATGAAATTCTCTCCATGTCTTACAGGAACGATATCTACTTAAATGTAGTTCTGCATAGCGGGCATCAAAAGCGGTAGTAAGCAGACGTCGTTTATCCTCCTCCAAAATCCTTCCGGCTAGAATATCATCGGCTCTTCCATAAATATATTGTTGTATCGCCGTATCAAAGCTCATGCCTATAAAGAGAGGTTGAAAAAATTGGGGCGTACAGAGAAAGGCGTGCGATTTATCCATCAAAACAGGTTGGGTGTCTATCGGAAGTTTTGCGTATTGCAGCTCGTGTATCAAATTCTTTAAAAAAATGTGAGGAGAAGGTGCTCTGAGAGAGACTATTTCTGTCTGTAATCCTAGCG
>JBJXGG010000113.1:0-3437 GCA_046153495.1 Chlamydiales bacterium | reverse complement strand
GAATTGATTGGAATTTTTGGCCCTAATGGAGGGGGAAAAACGACTCTACTAAACTTGCTCTTAGGTTTTTTAAAGCCCACAAAAGGGGCGATCAGAATCCCAGCGGAAGTGCAAAAAAGCATCGGTTGGGTGCCACAAAATTTTAGTGCCGACCCTCTCTTTCCTATCTCTGCTCTGGAGGTAGTCCTCATGGGACGACTCCGTTTTGCTCCCCGTTTTGGGAGATATAAGAAACAAGATCGAGAGATAGCGCTAGCCTGCCTAAAAAAAGTTGGTATGCTAAGGCAGCAACATGTCGCCTTTGGCTCTCTTTCTGGAGGACAGAAACAGCGTGTTCTCATCGCTCGCGCTCTGGCCTCTGAACCACAGCTTCTTCTCCTAGACGAGGCGACAGCAAACCTAGATCCCTCTTCTACGGCTGCTCTTTTCCAACTATTGCATAATTTGAAAAAAGGGATGACGATACTCATGGTGACACACGATCTAAAGCTGGCGGTCGATCAGTTTGATCGTCTCCTCTGTGTAGAGAAGGGGATTATTCCGATGAAATCTGCGCAGGTGTGCAAGCATTTCGGAGAGGGTCTCTATCACCAGAAAAGGGTGGAAGTTTTTGTATGACGTTTTTCCAAGCTCTACTCTCAAGCGCGCTTCTCCAAATGGCCCTTTTGGCCTGTATAGGGGCCTCTTTTGCCAGCGGTTTTTTGGGTCCCTTCGTTGTGGTAAAAAGGATTGTAGCAATCAGCGGTAGTATCGCCCACTCCGTCCTAGGAGGATTGGGGTGCGCTTTGTGGCTCTCACGCACATATAATCTTGATTGGCTCCACCCTATCTACGGCGCATTCATCGCCAGCCTAATCAGCTCTGCTTTGATCGGATATGTGCACCTCTACCATAGTCAACGAGAAGATTCCGTGATCGCGATGATCTGGTCAATCGGTATGGCAACAGGAGTGATCTTTGCAAGCCAAACACCGGGATTCAATGTCGAGCTGATGAATTTTCTCCTAGGAAATGTGCTTTGGGTGAGCAAAGCTGATCTCACTATTCTCTTTGCTCTAGATGCCATCATCATCGGCATCGTCTTGCTTAACTACAAACAGTTCGTCGCTCTTTGCTTCGATGAAAAACAGGCCAGATTGCAGGGGCTCAATACGACAAAACTCTATTTTCTCCTCCTGGCTCTTATCGCTCTTAGCGTCGTTCTTCTCATTCACACTGTGGGGATTATTCTTGTGTTGAGCATGCTTGTCTTGCCCGCTTCTATCGCAGAAAAACTCACCTTCCGTCTGGGTAAAATCATCGGGATCAGCATCGCACTCAACATGCTCTTCTCTTTGGGAGGACTTGCGCTCTCCTATCACCTTGACTGGCCTGCAGGGGCTACAATCTCTCTGTTTGCAGGAGGAATTTATTTGTTAAGTTTGCGCTTTAAAAGAGCTATCAGCTTCTCTATACCCTCTCCGGTCAGCGCAGAGATAGAAACCGTCTCTAAACGAGGGTAGGCTTTGACAAATCGATCAAAGCTCTCTGGATTTTCATCACACTTATTCAGCGCTACCACAATCGGCTTTTGCAGCAACTGGGGGCTATACGCTAGTAGTTCCTTTTCAAGGATCGCAAAATCTTGAATAGGGTCTCGATCCTCTACAACAGGCGCACCATCGATCACAAAAAGAAGCACAGACGTGCGTTCAATATGGCGTAAAAACTCTAATCCTAATCCTCTGTTGTTGGAAGCCCCTTCGATAATCCCAGGGATATCGGCAAACAATATCCGTTTTCCATATCCCAAATAATGGAACCCTAAATTGGGCTTCAGAGTTGTGAAAGGATATGCTCCGATCTTCGCTTTTGCTTGTGTGACTTGGGAAATAAGAGTCGATTTTCCCGCATTAGGAAAACCGACAAGACCTACGTCAGCAATCAATTTCAGCTCAAGTTCTACTTTCAACTCCTCACCAAACTTGCCCGGAGTTGCATAGTTGGGCGCACGATTCACTGCCGTCTTAAAGTGCGAGTTACCTAGCCCTCCACGCCCCCCTTGACAGGCCGACCATTGCTCTTGTGGCTCAGTAAAATCGTAAAGAACCTCCCCCGTCTCTTGATCGCGTACGATTGTTCCTGGAGGAACTTTAAGAATAAGATCTCTCCCTCTTTTTCCTTGCCGCCTATTCGGTCCCCCCGATCCTCCGGCTTCCGCCTTTGCGATCCGCTGAAAGCGGAAGGCATCTAGAGAGGGAATCTGCTCATCGGCTTCAAAAATAACAGAACCACCTGGACCTCCATTACCGCCGTAAGGACCGCCCTTTGGGATATATCTTTCGCGACGCCAAGCAACAACACCATTGCCACCCTTGCCAGCTATAAGACTAATTTTTATTTTGTCCGTAAACATGAACCTAACTCAAATAGTTGTTTTGCAGGAGATAGGCTCCGTGCCCCCTCTTATGCAGGTTGGACAGAGACATAAGTTCGGTTAGACTTTCTAAATTGCACAACGCCATCAACCTGTGAGTAAAGCGTGTCATCAGATCCACGACCCACATTCTTGGCTGGGTGCCACTTAGTACCTCTTTGTCGCACCAGTATACTGCCTGCCCTCACTCTCTCTCCTGCTCCCACCTTCACGCCGAGTCGCTTTGACTCTGAATCTCTACCGTTTCTGGTTGATCCTTGCCCCTTCTTATGTGCCATGTTACCTCTCCTAGACCGCTAACTTTGTGATTTTTACACGTGTATAATCTTGCCGATGTCCCACTTTACGACGACCGCTTCTCTTTCGCCTCTTATATTTATAAGCAAATACTTTAGCACCACGTACGCATTCCACGACTTCGCCATATACTACAGCGTTTTGCACCGTGGGTTCACCTACATGAATCTTTCCTCCGTCTGAGTGAAGAAGAACTTCTCCAAATTCTACAGCCTGCTTCGGCTCGGCTCCAATGAGTTCTACATCGAGGACATCTCCCTCTTTAACTCGATACTGTTTCCCGCCTGTCTGAATAATTGCATATTGTGTCATTGCTATTCCAAAATTTATTTCTGATAAATGGAAGACTAATATAACTTAAGGTGGTATTCATCGTCAACGAAAAAGCATGTCCAAAATCCTCTTTCAGAGCTCCGCTACAGAAAGTCAAGTTGAAGCTCTACAGAGCGAGTTCCCTCGCTATGAAATGCTTACTACGTGCAAGGATGAATCAGACTGGTTTGGGGTGGAAATTTTTTATGGACATGAGCTCTCTGAACAACAGCTTGAAATCGCTCCTCACTTACGCTGGATCCACTGCCCTACCGCTGATATAGACGAACTTTGTTGCAAAAAGATTCGTGAGAGAGGAAATATTATTATCACCATCGGTTTTAAAAAAAATATAGCTCATGCAGGTGAATTTGTGATCGGGGCGCTTCTTGCCTTTAGTAAGCAGTTTTTT
>JBJXGG010000106.1:0-2861 GCA_046153495.1 Chlamydiales bacterium | reverse complement strand
CCATGTGTACACCACCGTGCTAATATGCCCTCTGCTGACTCCTTGCATCCCATCAACAACCATCTCTGGTTATCTAGCTAAACTCTGTTAGCAAGATACAAGGCCTCCCGGGGTAAGACGCAAATCCTTCTTAAGGCCGTACTGAATATACTGCTATGCACTTTCGCTCAAACGCGGGTTATTCTATTTATGGCTAGGTTACCCAGTCATAACAGCCTACCATTCAGTTTCTGTTCGTTACCGCCTTAATTTGCCTTAAGCTTCCTTCAGATCCCACCTCACGATGGACACCCTTGCTCGCGGCTAGTGGACCAGTTTGAGTCAGCCCACAGCGGACTTTCACCGCCTACATTTGCGCCGTGCCCGGCGCACCATACGGGCCCGGGCCCGTGAGCGAGCCCGAGCCCGCTCGAGTTCCGGCTAATCTGTTTTTTTTGCCATTTTAGCCAACATCATAACAATGCGAGTCAATAATTCTCTTGTTAATTGATAATATTCATCATGTATAATGTTTAAACGTTTGGATACCTCTAATATCGCTGCGGTTTCTGTAGCAGAACGTTTTGCCATGCGGTAGAATCTACTTTTTTCGTTAGGGGAGAACTCTCCTGAGCCCTCAGCAATATTCAATGAGATCGATGTCCCAGCTCGTTGAAGTTGGTCGGTTAAATAAGCTCTGCCACGAGGGAAGGCTGTAGTGATTTTATCAATAAATACCACAACCTCAATAGAGGCTTGGTATACATCCAATTTTTCAAAATCGAAATAACTCATAGTTGGACTTCCTTATAATTAAGTTTTGGACTTGAAACAATTTCCTGTTGAGTGACACAGCGCTTTATTGTAATTTTGGTTCGCTAAAAACAGAAATCACAAGGAGAGCACTGTGCCAATTGAGGACTTTATCATTACTGTATTTTGCTTAATATTGGACTTTGGATTGATAAGAGGCCGTCGAGGCAAAACCGCTGTCTCGAAAAAGAATAACCATATGAAAAAATTTGACCAACTAGATAAATTTATCCGCTTGAAATAAGCCTCTCAATAAACTCATTTTGAGATAAACCAAGATTTTTTAGGTCAAATTTCAGCCTGCTTAAAATGCGGTCAATATCATTAGTATTTGGTTTTTTATCTACATTCGCGGAGCTAGAAGAATCTGATTTTTTTGAGGCAGTTGGTGGCAATAGGGATTTAAAATGAATCGTTTGCGGTTCTCTTTTATCGATAACAGTACCGGTAACCCTACCTGTTGGCCTTCCTCTTGGCACTGATGGTGCTGCAGGTGTTCCAATAACCTCCAAGATATTAGCAAAGGCCCGCTGAGTTTGGGAAGGTGTTTTTTCAAGGCCCGACTTTTCGTCAGGATTTTTGTAATTAGGTAGGTAACGCTCCCAAGGCTTTGGTAGCAAATCGCTAAGTTGATTAGCCAGATATAATTGGACATAAGCCAAAGGTACAAAGCGCCACCAATCTTCTTCGTGAGTCACCTCAGGCGTCTGATAAGAATCAAGCAGTAATTTTTGTTTTCCAAATCTAAAAAAATGCTCAATGTCATAGCGATTTAAATAAGTATCGTAAGCCATCTTGGGGCTCACTTCATCTTTCCTTTTGCCTATCAGAGCAATCCATAGCGGCCGCTTAAAAACAGCTACGCCACAGTCATCAGTAACAACCGCTTTAACCACGTTTAAGGGATGCTCTTGCGATGCAAAATCTTTAGAACCGCGAATCAATAAATTCTTGAAGAATGTTAGCTCCACTTGATATGTTTTACCTTTTTTTGTGGTCATGCTAACAGTTTCTACTGCATCTGGTTTCGGGTGTGTTGATGGGTTGGATAAAATTACCTTGTCACCAAACAGTTTTCTTCTGCCTGGGCGTTGAACTTTATCGTATTCTGGGGTTTGATAAAGCTTTCTTTTGTTTGATAGACGGAACATCTGAACAAGGTTTTCTTGTGATACCGCTTCTTTACGACACCCCTCGGAACCATATAACGAATCACCTGTATTAATACAAAGCTCATCCTCAATGCCAAGCTCTTTTATCATCTCAACCACTTGATGAACTCCAGTCTCATTGCCTTTTTCATTCAAAGCCACTCTCTTCATTGACATAGGGATTAACCATCGCCCATTCTTGCTTCGCTCTCCTTTTGGTGACATTGCCAATAAAGAGTATTGATGACCAACACAAATAGGTTTATTTCCAGGCGCTGGATTTGGTGAATGTACAATTCCTCGCTGCTGCATCACCTTTGCAAAAGGTCGTGGATTTGCTGTGCAATCAGTAAAAAATAGATGCGGCTTACCTTTTTCAGCTCTTGTGTGGTCAAATACCAATTGCTCCGTTTTTTTGAAGTCAGTATGCGATAGCCCTCGGGTTATTCCATCCGTTATACTGTTATAGCTACGCTCAAAACTAACTGATTGGCTTAATTCTACAACGCTCTTAAATTGATGGCCATCCCTGCTGAGCGCATCTAGCAAATTAAATAATGCATCCGCTCTTTTGGTAAATAACCTGTGAAGGCTTGTGCGAAAATTCTGTAACTTCTGAATGATTTCTTGTCTCATGCTGTTTCCTGAAAAATTTTTTCTAGAAACAGGCGCGCTTTATGTTAATAAAGCGCGCAACAATTTTTCACTCTAATGTCAATCCAATTTTTCTCTTTTTTTATTCCGTGGCCAGTTTTTTTCCTTAACCTGAAATTACATTTTTGTTCTTAACTTGATCACTTCAATCCAAAGTCCAATCAATGATCTTTTTTAAGATTTCTTCCTGACAACCTATGGCATCTATTGATATCGTGCAACCTTCTACAGTAAGTAAATCAAGAAGCAATGGAATCGCTTTTA
>JBJXGG010000096.1:0-6823 GCA_046153495.1 Chlamydiales bacterium | reverse complement strand
CGAGTGCAGAATCCGAACTATCTCGCACGTATGTTCGGCCGCTCCGATCGAGAGGGACGCCCCCTTCTCTCTTTGGGCGGATTACATGGCAGCCCCAAGCTTGCCATCGAAAAAATCGATGGCCGCATCGTCGCTTTTTTAGCTCTCAAAGATGGCGTCATTTGGTATGAAAAAACGGTGCACGGTTTTTTGCCCACTCTCTCCAAAGCCCTCAAAACCGATATGCCGCAGCGCACCTTGATTGGATTACATCAGATTTGGAAGGCAGGTCATTCGAGGAAATTGGTCAAAGAAGAAATCTTGTTAGCCGCATCAGAACCGCTCCATATCCGCACCGTTTTTGCAAGAGTTGTCGATGAATTATTGCCTGCTGGATTCACACACACCACCGCAAATATCTTGCAGCCTGATACACAAGCTTCCGGTGATATCTATGAATTTTACGGTACCTCTGACAAAGAGATCTATGATGTCCCCCTTGAGTTTTACACGCTAGAACCCCACCGAGAGCACGTCTTTTTCTCAGACCGTGATCAGCTGCAAGAGAGTTTGGAAAACCCAAAAGTTATTTTTGACACCTTTGCCCAAGCGCCAGAGCCAAAAGAGTGCCACGCCGCTGTTTTCATTGTAAAAGGGAGTCAGCTCCTCGATCTCAAGTCAAAAGATTGGATCGTCTCCAATCCCACCATGCAGCCTTTTCCTGGTATCCACCATAAGGCACGTCAAGTACATATGGTATCACGCTACATAGAAAGCCAACCTAGCTACCCCTTTCTAAAGGGGCTGGTGGACGGGTTGATCACCAGTCAAGGAGTGCTCTTCACGCGCTATTTTCCCTCTCCCCTGCTAAAACGGATGTTTCTCTCCTACTATGTACAGTCGCACGTAATGGGCATCTATTTTGAGATCCCCTCTAAATCATCGGGAGAGTACTTTTCCCAAGAAGACCGCGCCATGCTGATTGACCTTGTCACATTTGGAATCCCTGTCTACTGGGCCGATAAAAGAGGAGGACAGATCTTACAATACATCCAAAGACCGCAGCACACCTCTGGTATGTTTGTTCCCCTCAAAAAAATCCCTTACTTCAATAAAGCGACATTTTTTGGCATTTATGGTTCTAATCTCAAGGAAGGTGCTCTAGAGAATCAACTCAGAAAGCTGCTAAAGGGGATCTTTGATTTGCGAGAAGAGGTGGACCACCCTCTCCTGAACAAAAACACACCTATGGCCCTAGTCACAGGAGGAGGGCATGGAGTGATGGAGAGCGGGAATCGAGTCGCCAAGGAACTAGACATTCTCTCGTGTGCAAATATCGTCGACTTCCGCACCAAAGAGAATGCCATCTTAAACGAGCAGAAACAGAACCCTTACGTCGAAGCAAAAATGACGTACCGTATTGATCACTTAGTCGAGAGACAAGCCGAGTTTTATCTTGACTTTCCCATCTTCCTGCCAGGCGGTATTGGCACTGACTTTGAATTTGCTTTAGAAGAGGTGCGACACAAAGTGGGAACGCGCACCAACACCCCCATTCTCCTTTTAGGACCAGAAGAGTATTGGCGTTCAAAAATCACCAGTCGCTTCCAAACGAATATCAAAGCAGGTACAATCCAAGGATCTGAATGGGTGAGCAACAGTTTCTTCTGTGTGGAGAATGCGGAACAAGGGATTCAACTTTTCCGCGATTTTTGCCAAGGCAAAGTCGAGATCGGGAAAAATGGCCCTGTCTATGAAAAGGGGTTTGTCAGTATCCGTACTGACACTTGATTGCAATGAAATTCGAGCGGAGCCCCACAAACTGCCCTTCCCTCGAGTAGCCATCATGAAACTCGCCCATGATCCGAAATTTTTGTCCCACACCTTGCAATTTACTCCACTCCACTCCTAGAACATAGGTTTGATCTACGGCAAAACTGTTGTTTTCCCAAGTCCTAAAATGCATCGCAAATACCGGCTGTACGTAGAGACGGTTATACCGATCTCGGCACCCAAAACTGCGAATCTCACACCCCCATTCAGCATAAAAAGGGTGTTCGGGGAACTCACTGTCTCGGATAAAGATATCCCCGATACCAGCATAAACCCGAATCGATTTCCCGATCATATAGGAGGCGAATAAGTCGACTCCCTCATCGCTCAGATTGCGCCTATCATAGCCAGGATTTGAGATTAAAAATTCATCCCCCAAATGGGAAGAGAGGTGCCACAGGCGAAAACGCCACGACCACCGATTTACGGCATAGGTCATCATGAAAGCGACAAAAAAGTCGGTATTCACCATACAAGCCTCCGGATGGTCGAGGTCAAAGACTGCAAAGATCCCAGCCTGAATGCCGATATCCATATCTCCTCGCCACTTCCAAACATCGAGCCAGCGGTAGAACATAAAGTCATTCCCAAAACTAGGGGCTCCGACATGCCTCCCTACGACATTGTCATTAAAGCGGAGCGCAGCTGAGTTCGTCACCTGACGAGGATCAGCAATGAGGGGTTGGAATAACACCGTATTTTGAGGCAGCCAAATTCCCTTAGTCCGACAGCAATCGGGAGGAGGCATCGAAATCATGGATACATAAGCGCTAGAGTTTGTGATGCAATCAGCTAACTCTTGATCGTTCTCTTTCAGATAGCAGATAAATTCCTCGACTGAGCAACATACAGAGCGCACCTCTTCGATGCAGGGAACATCGTAGATAAAGCAGATGATACTATTGCCGATCATCTCATTGTTGGGTAGATTGAAGACAAAGACCACCCCATTTTGGACTATCACGCGCACTTCGAATTCGTAGTAGTGCATATCGATGAGAGCTTGGATATACCCTGTCATATACTCATCATCCACATAGGCAATATGATCGGCAGGGATATTATCGGCTCGATTACGTGGCTTTTTTTGGGGACAGCAACCATAGCACGAATCCTCCAACTCATTTCCCAAGATTGGAAAAAAGAAAAGGGCTGAGAGCAAAAGAAGCAGGATGCGCATACACTTTTTTTATACGATCTCTTCAGGTTTATTACAAGGCATGCTGTATAGTCGATGAAATTGAGATTGATACTCTCTAGTTGTGCCAAAGTCCTGCAGTTTAATCGACATAAAAGTTTTAGGCGGGACAAGGACTCTTTGTGATGCGAGCAGCGATAGGTTTATGATCGCTCATATTTGTTTGTGGGCTGTTGAGTCCTACTCCTAAAACGGGAATATTAGAAATGGTCGCCCCTTTCACTGCGATCCAATCGAGACGGGTGTTGAGAATTTGCCATGGGTTTGTACATGTTGGCTCGAGATATTTCTCTCTATCCAATACAAATCCTGCTTCTATCAAAAGAGCCAAGCGAGGATGAGTTGCCGTGACATTTGAGTCCATGCCAATCACTTTGATGTCGGCTTGGGCCGCATTAAGATAGTCGAGAATCGCGTGGAGCTGTTGATCGCCCTTTTCCGAGTCACCTCCCACAAAGGGATTGCACCCTGTGATATGCCCCGAAACAACCAGTATAGTCTCCCTTGTTTTGCGATTCTGCAGCTTCACACAAAAATCGCGATCTACCTCTGTAGCTTCTACCAAATCGAATAAATTTACATTCCACACCACCCCATTATGATGGGGAGAGAAAAGGGCTTCCATATGATCAGGAAATAGAGTGGCGTCGAGATAATCTGTCTCCTGCAAAGTGAGAATATCGTATTTGAGTTCATGGGCAAAAATCCGACGGGCCATCACACGTCTAGCCTCCGTGAGATTGTCTCCTTCTGTAAGGTCATTGACCTGATCAACAAGAATCTCTCGCACCTCTTTATCCATAATCTGAACAGGGCGTGTCCTGTAATCGGTAACCATCTTCGTCGATAACGCATACCACGGTGTATTAGGACTCCCCTCATTTGCAGGAGGAGCCACAATCTCCAGAAAACGGTGTTGATCGAAAGCACGCCCTTGCAAAGCCGCTCTCTCTATCTCCTCTATTTCGGCCATTAGCTCTGGCTCCTGATTATGACGTTCTTGCATAATCTTGTGCATAGCGACAGCGCGGATATAGTCGTAGTCCTCTGAAAGGCCCCCACAGTTGTAGGAAGAGAGAGTAAAATCGGATCCCAAGAGAGGAATGGAAGTGAGAAAAACGACAAATAGATTTTTCATAATAGACAATTTTAATGCATATAATACTTATAGTCAATGATTAAAGATTACTTCCCAATGAGTTACTTGCAAAAATGGTAGTATCGGAGTACTATTCTCACCCCTTGGGGGGGCAATAGCTCAGTGGTTAGAGCAGCGGACTCATAACCCGTCGGTCCCTGGTTCAAGTCCAGGTTGCCCCACATTTCTTTTTGGCTTCATAAAGTACCTGTTCTTTTCCATTGCCTGAATTGAGCATAAATCGATTTCCAAGGAGGAAAGTCATGAGGTAGCAATCTCCAACTGCATCCAGATCGTAGCAGGTAGAAAATCGCATTAAGCATTTCACGTTTAGAGTATTTCCCTTTTCTTCCTCTAGGATTCAGTCGTTCTGTCGCTAAATCTTGGATCTCTTCCCACTCCTGATCTGTTAAATCATCCGGATAACTTTGTCTTTTCATTTTACTCTCCTAAAAAAACTGCAAAACTACTTGATAACAGATGGTTAAATTTTTAGACACCCTCTTATTATCTTTTTGAGATTGAGAGTGCAGATTCTCGGACGGGTCGGACGACCTATATCTATTTTTCTTTAATAAAAAATGGAAATAAAAATTGACCAACAGGATTTTTTTCCCGCACAGAATGATTAATGATTTTAACCCGTCCGGGGCGTCCGAAAAATCCACCTAAGCTCGGATGAGAGAGTGAACTTTTTCCATTTCTCTAAACGCATCCTCCAAGCTCAATGACAATAAACACTCTTGGGCAAGTTCACGGTAGGGGATTTCCCAAGCTTTCGGTGGTGCATCAAGTTTATCTGGAATAAGATGAGTTGCGCGGATTTTGAATACTGCTGTTAAAGCGTCTTTTAGGGTCTGAATTTCCAATGATCGCAGCTGCATAAGGAGCAACATATCTACGATATCTTTAACACGGGTGTTTGTTTACCCTTTGGCGCGGGAGAGTGTAGGCATGTAATTTTTCTGCAAATTGCTGTTCGATAGAGATTATTGTGAAGATAGGGGAGGGAATGCCACAAAAACCTAGCCAATCTGTCCCTTGTAAAGTTTCAGTGCGTGTTACGATTGCATCACCCCCAACATCTAACTGAAAGCGTTCAAAGATTTTGCCATCAAGAAGAGCGGTGACTGGATATCTAGCACCGCCATAGGGAGCATTATCTAAATCAATTTGAGCTTCTCCAATCCGGTACGAAAAGAAGTCATTGAGATCTTTTGTAACCAACTCACGCAACTCCTCCACAATGGTTATACTTAGAGGATCGCTTCCTTCATGTATTCTTTTGAGCGTGGTCAGATCGATATCTTTTGTGGCCCTTGCTGTTTGAATTCGCAGTTCCATTGCATAACCGCCCTTAAGAAAGAAATTCGGCTTTTCGGAAGAAAAAAGTCGGGCTAAAAACCTGTCAAAAGCAACCTTTCGTCTTAAACGCTGTAGTTTTTCGCCTTTTTCCACCGAGATATTTCTTAGGCGTGCTTCCAAGCTTGATCTGAAATCAGTGGCAGTTTTAAATTTGGTACTCATTGAGAATCCTTGATAAATTCGTGTTGGTAATAGCAGCTTCTTTTAAATCCTTTCGAGAAAGCAGTCCCTTCTGGAGAGCATCTCGAATTGCCTGAAGAAGTAGATCTTCTGAGAGCTTACCTTCTTCGACAACATCAATGATTGTTTTTAAAGGAGTGGTTACCAGGTAGCCTTGTTGTTCAACTAGGTCATTGCCCTTCAGGTCAGCAAAATGAAGAATGAGGTGTTGAGGTCTGGCTGTCCATTTGCGGAATTTCTTAGGCACAGTTAAATGCATCTTGGCGGGCATCACGTCAGAGAGCTCATAAAGTTCCAAAGCCGTTCCATGAGACCAGACCCCCTGTATTTTCCCATTCATATTGCGAGTCCATAATCCCCAAATAACTAGATCAGGGTGGGATGTAATAGGGTAATGCGTTAATCGATAGATGCCACGCTGTTCCTTAATCCATTCTCCAGAAGTAATATAGCGATGAAAGTTTGTCCTTGAATAGCCACATTCTATAGCTTGGGCACTCGTAAAATAACCCTGTTGACTGTCAGCTATTTGGAAAAGTTGGTCTTTATTACCCATACATGAATGTTATCATTTTGATAACATTCCCACAATAACAAAGAATGCTACTAAGTTTTTAAGAGATGAATTGATTAGCGCGAATGAATCCATTCTTCTCTTAATTGCCAGACTTTCTTAAAAGTAAATCTTTTATCTAAGTTTTTGCTACTCAACCATTTTCTTAAATATTCTTGATGAATAGATAACTTGTGACCCCCAATATCCTCCGGCTTAATTAGACCAACAAGTCAGAAAAATGGCTTATGAGGATAAGGAAGTACAACGTCTGATGACAATTCCCGGGATAGGGCCAGTGACAGCGTGGGCCAGTGACAGCGCTAACCTACAAAACAGAAATTTTTGATGCATCTCGCTTTACTGATGCTCGTAATGTTGGCGCGTATTTAGGGATGACTCCAACTCAATATGCCTCTGGAAAAACGATGATACAAGGAACCGAATTCGTTTACGGGGAGCAAAAAATTGCAAGAGCAGCCTGACAACTCCCTGAGGATGAGGGATAACAACCCAAAACTCAGGTTATTAGTGGGATAGGTTCATCAATCCTTTTAAAATAGCTGTAAAAAAAGGG
>JBJXGG010000086.1:0-3626 GCA_046153495.1 Chlamydiales bacterium | reverse complement strand
CCATTCTATAAATGTCATGGGGATCAGATATTTAGCCAGCTCCGAGGGTTGAAAGGAGAAAGAACCGACTCCTACCCAACGGTGCGCGCCATTACGTGCTATCCCTATTTTTGGCACAAAAACGAGTAAGAGAAGCACCGTTGTGATGATAAGCATATAGGGGCTGAATTTTAACACGGAGTCGTAGCCCATTTTGTAGAGAAAAAAACCGAAGAAACAGCCTATCAGCGCATAGCATACTTGGCGTAACAGAGCTTGGTGAGTACTTCGACTCAAAAAACGATCCAAAACCTCGGCAGAGGAAGTGTTGAAGACCATCATCAGACCAATGGCAAAAATCATAGCCACACAAACTAAAATAAGGAGTCTTTGCATTACCGTATTTTCAGCCGATCTCCTGGACGTAGACGGCGCGCCTTCTGCTCATCAAGTCCATTGATCCGTAGTAGATCTTCCAACCGGACTCTGTTTTTTGAAGCGATCAACCATGGATTATCTCCATCCTTGACTACATAATACTCACCTTCCACCGCAGCAGGAACGGCAGCACCCCTTCCTCTTACGGGGACTTTTAATACTTGTCCCACTTTTAAATTCGTCGTATTCAGGTTATTGGCCTTCATGATACCAGCTACAGTGGTATTATGCTCTTTGGCAATCTTTTCTAAAAAATCCCCTTTCTTGATCGTAACACTCACATAAGGAGTGTTATCTTCAGGAACGGGTGGCTGATACTTCTCTATAAGTTGCGGCTCAATCTCTCTTGGTGCAAATACGAGTTCTTCCGTATGTGTGAAAGTCGTGATCGGCTCTACTGGCGCACTCAAAAATTTTTCTAATACATCCTCTTCTGCAACAAAAGGCGTCTGCTCTATTATTTCTAGGCTCGGTATTTCTAGACTCGGCAAGGTTTTTGCCAACTCCGTTTTGCGTTCATGCCTCTCTTTTTTCTCTCCTGAACGTGTGGCTGTCGCAAATAAAATCATCAGCAAGCCTGCGTTCACTAGCACAGCAATAATAATTGTATCTCTGCGGCTCATAGCTTTTTCTCCCCAACTATGTATTCTCGAAAACACTCCCCGCGGTGTTCAAAACTCTTGAATTGATCAAAAGAAGAGCACCCACACGAGAGGAGTACAGTATCCCCCCGTTTTGCCATCTGTTTTGCCCGAAGAACACTCTCTTGTAAAGAAGAAATAATTGTGACGGGAATTTTGGGGTGAATTTCTGCTGCAATACGATGAGCTGCTCCCCCTATAGCAAAAATATGAGCGACCTTGCCCATAAAAGGGGTTATCCAACTCTCAAATGAGCCACCTTTATCTACTCCACCTGCTATTAACAAGATAGGTGTATTGACCGCCTCTACAGCTTTGATCACTGCGTCGACACTTGTCGCTTTACTATCGTTGATATAGGTGACTCCTCCGATGATTTTGACCAACTCCATGCGATGAGGCGGTTTTTGAAAAGTTTGTACTCTTTGCATAAATTCTGCATCCGAAACACCTATTTTTCTGCAAAGTACATAGGCAGCTTTCGCATTGTCTAGGTCGTGAGGTGCTAGAGGTAGATCTAGTTTTATCTCGTCAAAAAAGAGAGGTTGCTCGATTTTTCCCCATGCTGCCGCCTTTTTTTGTATCCAAAACTCCGCACCCTTTTTCATACAACTAGCGATTCGGAATTTGGCAGCTGCATACTCTTCCATCGAAGCATGCCGATCGAGATGATTCGGCGTAAGATTCAATAACACCGCAGCATCAAAGTAGGGAGCTGGCTGAAGCGTCTCCAACTGAAAAGAGCTTAGTTCGATGACAAAGACCTCCTTCTTGCTCTCTACCTGACTGACAAGAGGAAGACCTATATTGCCCACAGCAACCGCTCTTTCACTCAAAACATGTGCTACTAAAAGGGTTGTGGTGGTCTTACCATTTGAACCTGTGATTCCCAATAATTTCTTATTTTTCAGTGCACGCAACCCTAAATCGACCTCTCCTATAACAAGAAGCCCGCGCGCTTTTGCGGCTTGTACGGCTGGATCTGTTATCGGAATGCCCGGCGATTTCACCACATAAGCGAACTCCTCATTAGGCAGCTCTGCACGCTCTTTTATGACAAAAGGTACCCCCTGCTTTGACAAAAATGCCGCTGCTGCCTTTCCACTCACTCCCATCCCTAGAATTAAAACCTTTTCTGACATACACTCCAATGAGAACCGTTGCTACAATTATTTTGGCTACTGAAATTTTAGAGAGGCAATCCCGACAAGCGCAAAAAGAAGACTAATAATCCAAAAACGGGTTACTACTTTCGTCTCGGCCCATCCCTTATATTCAAAATGGTGGTGGAGAGGGGCACAAAGAAAAACCCGCTTTTTGTTGCGCAGTTTATAACTTCCCACCTGCAAGATAACAGATAGAGCTTCAATCACAAAAACTCCTCCTACAACAGCAAGTAAAAAGGCGCGGGCTAGTAATATCGCACTCACACCCAAAATGGCGCCCAAAGTAAGAGCTCCCGTATCTCCCATAAAAACTTGAGCTGGATGACTGTTATACCATAAAAATCCGAGACAACTCCCCGCCACTGCGGCTAAGAAAATGGCAATCTCTCCACTCCCTTCTATGTATAGGATATGCAAGTAACGCGAAAAATCGAGGTTATTCGTCAAAAAGGCAACAATGGCAAAAGTGGAGGCGACGAGCATCACTGTTCCAGTTGCCAATCCATCCAACCCATCTGTCAAATTAACAGCGTTTGAGGCCCCAATGATCACTCCCAAAAGGAGAAGAGCAGCAAAACCGCCAAAGTAAAAGAGGGGTTTTTTAAAAAAAGGAATATATAGGCGTGTAGCGTATTCTTTAGACGAGAGGATCGCCAAATCTGACAGAGAAGAGGGTCCTTTCTCAGCCATTTCTGCGATCTGCTCTTTTGCGTGCGGAGGCTCAAACCAAGAGCCATGATGCACCCACTGAGCAAAAGGAGGCCAAACCAGATAAAGCACAACACTACTCGCTAGGGCAAACTGCACAAGAAGCTTTTTTTTGGGAGAGAGCCCTTTCTTACTTTTATAACGGAGCTTTAGGTAGTCATCTGCAGCACCTAACCCACCAAATCCCAATGTAGTAAATAGAAGAATCAGCGTGAATGCACTTTGTAAATCCATCCAAATAAACAATGCAATCACTACGGCGAAAAGGATCAAGACCCCTCCCATGGTAGGCGTGTCATTTTTGTTTCGGTGTAATTCTCCCAAAAGAGGGCAATCTTCTGAGCGCACTTTATCGCCAATCTTGAGCTCGTAGAGTTTTTTGATAAAAGGTTTTCCGCAAAAAATCGTGATCAATAGGGCTGTGAGGGCCGCTAGCGCCATTCTCGTTGAGTAGTATTCAAATACCGCCGGCGGCTCTATTTTGAGAAATGTTCGCAAAAATTCTATCAAGAAAAGTAACATCAGTAATCTTCCAACAATTCGTCTAAAGCATAGCTACGCGCCCCTTTGAGCAGTACCACGTCTCCTTTTTCCACTACGCTTTTCAATTTTTCACCCAACTCTTTTTTTGTCTCACATAGACAGACAGGTCGCTTCTCTCTTTTCCAAATTTTCTGGATTGTCTCGCATCTCC
>JBJXGG010000077.1:0-5924 GCA_046153495.1 Chlamydiales bacterium | reverse complement strand
GGCGGAGTTTACTGGGATCACAATTTGCTTTCCGCCCATCAGGCAGTGTTATATGCCCTCTGAGGTCACCCTCCAAATACGTGCCGTATGAGAGCGTAAGATCTCCTATCTCTATGGTAGGGGTATAAACGACAAGATTGGGCCTATATTGATTTAGAATGACTTCGGATTTATGAATCCATCCTGTGTATCTCTCCTCTCCACATGGCTGCTCTTTTGCAATTATATGTAGCCAGCCGTTTTGTTCTGCGAGGATTTCTACTCCCTCTCCGTAGAGAAGTTGAGAATTTCTGAGATCGTCGTGAGAGAAATCGTGGGAAGAGAGTGCCTGCGGTTCTCGACGCAAGTCGGCGACAGGGACAATGATGGTCATGGCTGAAAGCTCCTTAATGCTTGTACGGCTTTTTCGATTTTTTCCCTGGATCCGAAGGCAGAGAGGCGGAGGAACCCTTCGCCACATTTTCCAAAACCTGAACCAGGGATTGAGACGATCTGCGTTTGATATAACATTTTTTCGAAGAGATTCCAAGACTCTTTTTGGGGAAAATGAATCCATAGATATGGGGCGTGTTTTCCTCCTGAGACGTTGAATCTAGAGAGGCTTTCTTTTAGGATACGTGCATTTTCTCTGTAATAGGCGACGAGTGTCTCTTTTTTCTCTATGCCGCTAGGAGAGAGAGCTGCGATCCCTCCTGCTTGGGCAAGATTGGAGGCACCATTGAAAAAGGTTGTGATAATCCGCTGCCAGTCGGCATGGATAGATTCTCCGCTCTCATATTTAAGGTTCTTAGGCACGACACTCCACCCAAGACGTATGCCCGTGAATCCTACACTTTTCGAGAAAGAGGAGATCTCGATAGCAACCTCACTGGCTCCTTTGATGACAAAGATGGAGCGAGGGTGATCTCCTTGTATGTAGTCGCTGTAGGCAGCGTCATAGATTAGCATGAATTTTTTTTCTTTCGCTTTTGCTACGAGCCTCTCAAGTTGCTCATAGGTAGCAATGCCTCCTGTCGGGTTGTGGGGAGAGCAGAAATAGAGAAGGTCTATCTCATTTAACTTGTTGAGATCGGGGAAAAAATTGTTTTCGGGTAGGCAGGGGAGATAGCAGATCTCTTTTTGCCCTATCAAAAGACCTGTGTCTACATAGGCGGGGTAGGTGGGATCTTGTACGGCGATTCTCTTCTCTTTACCAAAAAGGATCTGAAGGCGACCAATATCGCATTTGGCTCCATCGGAGATAAAGATCTCTTCGGGCGAGATGGTATTACCGTAGATTTCTTTTGCAATTTTTATACGCAGCTTCATTTCCCCTCCGCTTGGCCCATAGCCTTGATAACCTTGCTCGGTAGACAGCTCTTTTGCTTTACAAGTGAAGGCGTCTGTTATTAGCTCGGGAATAGGTTGAGAGGTGTCTCCAATGCTCAAAGAGAGCAGATCCACGTGAGGGTTTTTCTTTTTATACTCATCCACCAGTTGTTGCATTTTGTGGAAAAGATAATTCTGGGATAGTCGTGAGAAAAAAGGATTTCGTTTAACCAATGTAACCTTCTCTGTTTAATAGTTCAGCAATAAGAATACCTCCTCCTGCCCCGCCTCGCATTGTATTATGCGAAAGAGCGACAAAGCGGTAATCAAATAGAGGACAGGGTCGCAGACGACCTACTGTTACGCCCATACCCTCTCTTAAATCTAGCTTTGGTTGGGGGCGATCACACTCTTCTATATAGGAGATGAGAGGAGGGTAAAATTCCCTCCAAACCGCTTTAATTTCCTCTTCAGAGGGATGGCTAGAAAAGGCGACGCTACAGGCTGTGAGGTGACCATAGATTGTAGGAACGCGATTGCAATGAGCGGAGATAACGATGTTCTCGACAGGGAGGATCACACCATTGCCTACCTCACCTAAAATTTTCAGGGGCTCTTTTTCATTTTTTCTCTCTTCACCATCGATATGAGGGACAACGTTTTCACGAAGGGCCGGATTATTTAATCCCTCTTTACCCGCTCCACTGAGTGATTGGAAGGTTGTGACGAAAAGTTTTTGCAGTCCAAACTTTTTATGGAGAGGCGCTAAAGGAAGCAGGAAGGACTGGAGAGTGCAATTGGGTTTCGCAACAATAAAACCGCTCCATCCCCGCTGTTTTCTCTGCGCAGTAAGCACATTGAGATGGTGGGGATTGATTTCAGGAATAATCAGTGGGATATCAGGATTGTCGCGGAAGCAAGAGGCGTGAGAGAGAACACCTATTCCAGCTCGTGCATAGTAAGGCTCGAACTTTTCTGCTAAAGAGGTGGGAAGGGCGGAAAAAAGGAGGTCCACTTGAGGGAGCTCTCCTAGCTTGCTTAATAAAAGCCCTGTAGGCATAGGAACATCTAGATGCCACTGCACGGCATCTTCATACCGTTTTTTGTAATGCTGGTCGCTTGCAGCAAGAAAGACAAGCTCAAACCGGGGATGGTTATGAAAAAGCGAGGTATAGTACTGCCCAATCAGCCCTGTCGCTCCTAGGAGACCAACGCGGATTTTTCCAGACATTGCTCTAAAACCTCTATCAATTTTTGTTTATTTACTTTACTTAAAGGAGTTAATGGAAGTCTGGGCTCTCCACTTGGCAACTGTAGATATTGTAGAGCAGCCTTCAATGGAATGGGATTACTCTCTAATCCACCTGCCTTAAAAAGAGGGAGAAACCGGCGTTGGATTTCTAAGCTTCTCGTCAGATCGCCAGCCAAAGCAAAAGCAACCAATTCTTCTAGCTCAAAGGGGATGAGATTGCCGCTAGAGGCGATAGCTCCTTTTCCTCCCACTAGAATAAGGGGAAGAATCAAAGCGTCATCTCCAGAAAGAATAGCCAGTCCGCTCTCTATATATTCCATCGCTTGTATGATATTACCAGAACACTCTTTGATGCCCACAATAGTGGGAAATTGAGCCAGTCGAGCAACGATTTCAGGGGTAAGATTGACGCCAGTCCTTCCAGGATGGTTATAGAGGATGATAGGAGTCTTTGTCCGTTCGGCTAGCATAGAAAAATGTCTGTAAAGCCCCTCTTGTTCTGGTTTGTTATAAGCAGGGGGGGCAATCAATAGAAAGTCTGCCTCGATTGTTTCTACCTTTTCTAAAGTTTCCCACGTGCTGTTACAGCCGCAATTTACGATGAGTTGTAAAGAACCCTTTTCTTCACGGACAATCTGTAGAATACGCTCTTTTTCTCGCTGTGAAAGAGTGGGGGTTTCCGCTGTGGTTCCTAGTGCAACCACACCTGCTACTTTGGCAGAGCGTTGTCTTTGCATCATGGACCGGAGTCCCTCTTCGTCTAATCGATCATTTTTGAAAGGCGTGATCAAGGCCGTATAAAGTCCTGAGCATGTCATGTAGTGTGTACCATCCAGTTTTATCTATTAGCCACTCTGCTGCTTGGATTGCTCCGAGCGCAAATCCACTTCGATTCTGCGCCTCGTGTTTTAAGGAAATTCTCTCTACGGGAGAATCAAAAATCACTTCGTGAATTCCCACAATGCTTCCCAATCGCACTGAGGAGAACTCTATGTTCAATCTCTTTCCTATCTCGCGAGCTGTGCCAGAAGGGGTGTCTGCTTTGCCGCAATGATGGTACTCTACCCCTGCGGTTGCAAATTGGGGTAAGAGTTTTTTTGCCTCCTCTAAAAGTTGGATAAAGAGCGCCATTCCCAAAGAGAAATTAGGAGCAAAAAGAGCAGCAGAGCCGCACTGTTCCACTATCTCCTCACTCTCTTTTATACTATCCCATCCTGTTGTACCGATCAGGTGCTTTTTTTTCGCAGCAGCAATTCTCTTAATATGCGGCATCACGGCAGAGGGTGTGGAAAAATCAATGAAAAGGTCACAGATCGCCAAGTCATCGTTGGAAAGAGGGGAGTCGGATGTGATGCGAGCACAGATCTCATGTTCCTTTGCTAAGCTTTCCACAAGCCGATTCATCTTTCCGTAGCCAATCAATCCAATTTTCATGCGCCTATGGTACGAGATTTTGTTGAAAGTAACAACGCTATTTTCTATGCTGCTGCCCATGGCACAAAGAGATGATATCCTTATGAGTATTGGCTTACGTGAGAGGCCTGCATTTAAGAATGAGCGACCTATTGCCGAATTTTTTGGGGAGAATGCCCTTACTGAACGGAAGCTAAAAGAGCGTTTATCGCCAGAGATCTTTAACTCTCTACATGCTACTATTCATAAGGGAGTAGAACTCGATCCTAAAATTGCCCCTTTAGTAGCGGAAGCTATGCGCCAGTGGGCTGTGGAGCGAGGAGCTACGCATTTTTGTCACTGGTTTCAGCCTCTTACCGATCTGACGGCGGAAAGGCACGACACCCTTTTCTCAGTGGCAGTTGATGGGAATGTGATTGTGGGTTTTGATGAGAATGCTCTTATACGAGGCGAGTCTGATGCGAGCAGCTTCCCTTCAGGGGGGTTACGCACCACATTTGAGGCGCGAGGTTATACAGCTTGGGATCCGAGTAGTCCTGCCTTTGTGATGAATAATACACTGATGATTCCGACGATGTTCGTGAGCTGGAAGGGGGATGCGTTGGATAAAAAGACACCTCTCCTTCGTTCTATGGAGGCATTAAATAAGCAGGCTTTGCGGGTTTTACGTCTTTTTGGGGATGAAAAGAGCCAGCGTGTCGTACCTACACTCGCCGGAGAACAAGAGTACTTTTTAATAGATAAGCTTTTTAGCCGACGGCGCCCCGATATTTTGTTGACGGGAAGGACCCTCTTTGGAGCCAAGCCCCCTAAGGGGCAAGAGCTGGAGGATCAATATTTCGGAGTGATTCCTCCTCGTGTAATTAATATGATGGAAGAGGCGGAGTATGAGTTATTGCGACTTGGCATTCCTGTGCAGACTCGGCACAATGAGGTAGCTCCTTCACAGTATGAACTTGCTTTGCTCTATCAAAGTGCAAATTTGAGCTCAGATCATCATATGTTGGTGATGCAGATATTGTGTAGGACTGCAGATAAGCATGGCTTGACATGTCTTCTTCACGAGAAACCTTTTGCTGGGATCAATGGATCGGGGAAGCATAGTAACTGGTCGCTTGCTACCGATCTTGGGAAAAATCTACTAGAACCGGGGGACTCGCCTGCGGAAAACGCACAGTTTCTCCTTTTCTGCGCCGCCACTTTGCGTGCTGTGCATCGCTATGCTCCTCTTTTGCGTACAGCGATTGCTTCGGCGAGTAACGACCACCGTTTGGGAATGCATGAGGCTCCTCCGGGGATTATCAGCGTCTTCCTTGGAGATCAGCTCTTCGATATTTTCCGTCAGTTACTCGAAGGGAAGCCGAAGAGCGGCAGCTCTCAGCAAGAACTGATCATTGGGCTCTCTCTCCTGCCTAAAATTCCAAGACACTCGGGAGATCGCAATCGGACCAGCCCTTTTGCTTTTACTGGGAACAAGTTTGAATTCCGTGCCGTGGGTGCAATGGCGAACTTAGCTACGCCAAATACTGTGTTGAATACCGTAGTAGCCGAATCTCTAGACTATTTTGCGACGCAGTTGGAGCAGTCAAAAAGAAAATTTCATGAAGCTTTACATGACGTGTTAGTCCAGAGTACTAAAGAGTTTTTCCCTGTTCTTTTTGAAGGGGATAACTATAGTGAAGAGTGGCATGCAGAGGCAGAGAGACGAAGGCTCCCCAATGTGAAGAATACAGTCGATGCAACGCAGACCTATAAGGGAAAAGAGGCGCGCGAGCTTTTCACCAAATATCGTGTCTATAGCGAAAGAGAGTTGGATAGTCGCTTTGAGATTGCTCTTGAGAAATATATTTCGCATGTTCTGATTGAGGCAAAAACTGCTTCACAAATAGCACATACGATGATTATCCCTGCTGTATTGCGTTATGTCGAAAGGATGGGAGCTGCTGTTGTG
>JBJXGG010000076.1:0-4952 GCA_046153495.1 Chlamydiales bacterium | reverse complement strand
AATAAAACCCCAAAACTAAGGTTACTATAGGCGATTGCATTGAGATGGATACTCTCAATGCAATCGCCTATAATCGGAATCTTCGGTGCCTTGTCACACTCAACTCTGTCGTCGTATCAAAACCCTTTCATTTCTCTCAGAGCTGATTGCTAAGAACAGTATAACAGCGGCAATGATCAAACCGACAGTTAGAATAATATCTAAAGCAAAAGCGATCTTAAAAGAAGTCTCTTTACTGAGACCCCTGAAGCGTAACAAATCAAAAAAATGATTTGCAATAGAAAGCATCTGGCACCTCCAAGGTGTGAAAAAAGTTAAAAATTAAAACACTATACCATTCGGATGATTCATCATTCGACTGACCGTACTTCACGAAGATTACGCCACAGCTCCTTGTAATCCATTCCATACCCAACCACAAAGCGATTTTCGATCTCGAATAGAGAGTAGTCTGGGCGGTAATCTGTTGCGCGGGGAGCATCCTTGTTTAAAAAGATCACAGAGCGTAGTGTAGCGGGATTTTTCAGTGCGACACTTTTCATCACTTCTGAAAGTGTGTTGCCAGAATCAAAAATATCGTCCACAACCATCACGTGCTTCCCTTTTAGGTCTAAATGTTCTAACCCGATGATCTGAAGCTCGCCGCGCACTTTGCCATTTGAGCCATAGCTTTTAGTTTGGATACATTCTAATTTTGTATGCATATCCATGGAACGCATTAAATCGGCGGCAATACAAATCGCGCCTTTCATTAGAGCAAGAATGGTGACCTCTTCAATGCCCTCTGCACGGAGAGTAGCGCAAAGCTCTTCTCCTGCTGCCTCCACACGAGCCGCTATCTGTTTTTCTGATAACAACACCTCAAAATCGCCAAGGTGTAATCTATCTGTAAGCGCATCGTAACTAAATACATGTGTGGATAAAATAAAAAATACAGATAATAACCTGCAGAGCATGGACAATCTCCTTGTAAATATTTTGTTAGGACAGTATTGATAATTCGAAAGATTTTTTTCTACGATTTTTTTGGTACAACCAACACCGCATCGGAAACAGCACGGGTCTCTTGCTCGATTTTGATTTCGCCATCTAAGACTAATGTAGAGCTGCTGCCGCCATCTAAATTGAGAGCAGCGATACAACCTTGTCTCCAGAAATAGTCTTGTAATTCTGAGATGGTCATTCCTTCTGTGACTACAAAGAGCCAATGACCATTTGGTAAAAGCCCGACGGCTGTCCGTGGGTGAGGAAGCTCTAAAAAGGAAGGGATGATCCTTTCACACGAAAAATCACACACTTTGTACCCCTCACTTAACAGCAGAGGAGCTCCGGCTACGATGTAGTCGTATTGCTCCCAATCGGCGGGCTGCAGCCTAACTGAATAGGACCATGGATCACCCACACAAAACGTCCCATACAATGGATGCTCTTCTTGCAAAGAAAGGACACAGCCAAAGGCAGGGATCAGAGCATTATTTGTTTGTATATCTATTACTCGCCCACACCGGATCACTACATCCTCCCCCTGAGCTGTAGAATTTGTCCTCTCGCCAAATATAGGTGTATAGAGAATTGCTTTACCTACGCCTCGCTCCTGATTTAAACCATCAATACCGGGAATTTCCGCCCAAAAGCGGGCAAAAGAGGGAGAAAGATCTTGAGACCACCCTACAGCACCGCGATAACGATAGGGTAATGCGATCCATTGTTTGATTTTTAAGGCGCCACAAGGGTAGCCTTCCGTACTGAAAAAACCACCATTCACAGCTGCCACGGCATTATGTTCTTGAGCAATTGAGAGAACGGAAGCGACTTCACCAGTTTTATCAGACGCTATAGCGGGACGGACTTCAAAGTACTCAGGATCTATTTCTAACCGATGGAGTCCCTCTCTATATGTATACTGCAACCCCTCACAGGCAAAGAGGGGGGTCCAAAGCAAGAGAAAAAGCCACTTCAGTCGCGAAGAATTATGCGAAAAATATTTATTTGTTTTCTGCAAAAAAGGGCTGTTTTTTGGCTCCTGGCTTAAACTTTGGTCGCTTTTTCGCGCCTGGTTTAAAATTCGATCGTTTTTTATCACCAGGAGTGAAATTTTTCGGTTTAAAGGAGGGGAATTTCTTTGTCCTAGGATCGGCATTGGAGGACCCTTTTTTAGAGGTCTTTTTCTTTGTAGGAGCAAAACCTTCTATCTCTTCTACTTCAAAAGGGTGTCCAGTAAATCTCTCAATTCTTTTCACAAGGGGAGCATCGATCCCCGCAGCAAAAGAGAGAGCCTTGCCAACAGCTCCCGCACGTCCCGTGCGTCCAATGCGGTGCACATAGTCTTCGCTGTTACGGGGGAGGTCAAAGTTAATGACATGTGTGATCGATTGGACATCGATCCCTCGTGCTGCCACGTCTGTAGCAACTAAGATTTTTAGCTTTCCATTCTTGAGTTGCGCAATAGTGCGATTTCTCTGCCGTTGGTTCTGGTCCCCGTGCAAAGCTCCTGCACTATGTCCTTTTTCGTGCAGCTCTTTTGCCAGTCTATCAGCATGTATTTTTGTAGAGGTGAATATGATAGCACTTTCCAAGTCATCTTGCTGTAGAATATGATCCAGCAACCGATTTTTATGTCCCAAATCATCCACGTAGTGGAGCGTTTGTTTGATATTTTCATGTTTTGCTTTCTCTGCATCGACCGCTATATCGATGGGGTTGCGCAAAAGCTCTTCCGAAAGCTTTAAAACACTCCCTCGCATTGTCGCTGAGAAAAGAAGCGTTTGACGCTCTTTTGGCGTTGCTGCCGCAATCTTCTTGACCGGTTCCACAAAACCCATATCTAACATTCGATCCGCTTCGTCTAACACTAATATCTCCAGACGGGAAAATTCGACCTTCCTTCTTTCCATAAAGTCGATTAGACGGCCCGGAGTCGCAATCAATACATCGTAAGGCTTGGAAAGCTGTCTTATCTGAGCGTGGTAGGGGACTCCGCCTCCAATGCAAACGCTCTTTATCCCGGGCAGATATTTGCTGTATTTCTCTGACTGAGTGGCGATTTGCATGGCAAGCTCTCTTGTAGGAGCAAGGACAAGAACACGAGGGCCCAACCCTTTTTTAGCGGGCATGGAGGCTAAAAGGTGTAGAGCAGGTAACAAAAAGGCCGCCGTTTTTCCTGTTCCCGTTTGGGCAGAAGCTCGTATATCCGCTCCCTTAATCACTTTGCCAATAGATTCCGCTTGGATTTTTGTCGGCTGGGTGTAGCCTGCCTCATGGAGGGCTTTCAAAATTTTAGGATGTAACCCTTGGTCGTCAAAAGACATATAATCTCATTTTTTTTGATTGGTAATCAGACGAGCATAGCATAAGCTTAAGTTTTAAGAAATCAATAATTTATTTCTTTTCTACCAAGATCTCTACTTCTCCTGAAATAAAGTGGTAGTAAGCAGCCTCAACTTTGAGTTGTCCCTTTTCTATTAAAGGGGAGATGGTTTCTCTTTTTTCCAGAAAATATTTCATATTCAGGGCATTTTGTTTGATGGCCGCTAGAAAAGTAGAAGTCTCTTGAACAGCTGGCTCTATGAGTTTTGCGATTGCTGGCATTGTGTCGGCTTGTCCGGTTGCCACTGCGGTCACAGCTCCACAATATTCGTGTCCCATCACTAAGATCAGGGGAGCGCCAAGCTGAGTGGCAGCATACCTGATGCTTTCGAGCTCTGTCTCTCCGATCACATTTCCCGCTACACGGATCACGAAGAGCTTTCCCAGACCCTGATCGAAAACGATTTCTGGCGCTGTCCGGGAATCAGAGCAGCAGACAATAATAGCAAAAGGCTTTTGCCCGTGCGCAAGCCGCTCTCTAGCCGCCCTATCTTGGTCGATACATGCTCCCTTATCTGCTTGGAACCGAGCATTCCCATCTAGCAACTCCTTGAATGCGGCATCTGGCGTCATACCGCAAAGGGGAAGAGCCATAGATATCCATATAATTAAGAAACGCATGAGACTATTATAAAGAAAACTTATTTTAACGAGAGGATATTTTTTGCGAAATTAGTATAGACCTGAGTTTTGTGTTGTTCTCCCTCATCCTCAGTGAGTTGTCTGGCTGCTCTTGCAATTTTTTGCTCGATAATAGTGCCTTCGGCTATGATCTTCGCAAAAAATTGCCAGATCATCTCAGAAAACTCCTCTGATTACGAGGGAGAACAACCCAAAACTCAGGTTATAGTGGAAAATGTGAAAGAAAAGGAAGCTCTGAAAATTGCCATTATCGGGGGAGGAGCCGCCGGTTTTTTTGCGGCTCTTGCTGCCAAAGAGGCGAATTCTGAAGCAGAGGTAGCGATTTATGAGAAGTCGGCCAAACTCCTGAGCAAAGTGCGTATCTCTGGGGGGGGGCGATGCAATGTAACGCACGCCTGCTTTGATCCTCATCTCCTTGTACAGAATTATCCTCGTGGTCACCAAGAGCTCCTCGGCCCCTTTCATCGTTTTCAACCTCGCAACACCATCGAATGGTTTGCGCAAAGAGGTGTGGAGTTGCATACGGAGAGAGATGGCCGGATGTTTCCTACGACTAACTCCTCGCAAACCATTATTGATTGTCTCTTGGGAGAAGCGAAAAAGCTAGGGGTAGAGATCCACACTCGCGTCAAAGCAATACCGACAAATGTCGATCGATTGATCCTTGCTACAGGGAGTTCTCCCGAAGGTTGGGAATGGGCTAAGGAGCGTGGTCACACGATTCAACCTCCCGTGCCCTCTCTTTTCACGCTGAATATCCCGCACTTTGCTCTCGCTGATTTGGCGGGTATCGCAGTACACACGCATTTGCGTATCGACCGGTTAGAAAGTAGTGGACCCCTTCTTATTACTCATTGGGGTTTCAGCGGACCAGCTGCTCTGAAACTCTCTGCTTTTGGAGCACGCTATTTGGCCGAAAAACAATACAAAGTCCCACTCTATAT
>JBJXGG010000075.1:0-12266 GCA_046153495.1 Chlamydiales bacterium | reverse complement strand
CTAAGAATCAAGATTTTAAGCTCACACTACCTACCTGAATAGTTACCATGAAGGAAACGAGAAAACAGATCCTCATTTAATAGTCGATTACCTTGAAAAGAAAGGCTTCAAAAACTTTCTATTAGGTTGCGAGAGCGGATCATTGACCCATTAGACCTCTGAAGATTAGATAGTAAAAACAAAAAAATCAGACCTATAAAGAGATATTTTTTAGGAGGCCATTTGTCTAAGCGCGGCGACAGCTTCTTCTTCGGTCACCATTACCAGAGCTTCACTTTCCTGATGATAGAAATAGATATGTCCCTGAAGGGAGTCCTCATTCACCAAAAGGTCATCATTCACTACGTAGTAGAAACCGGTTACTGAAGGAGGAGTGCTTAAATCAGATAGTAGAGCCATTTCTCTTGGAGGGGAGCCTGCCGTTTCTATCCAAAATTTTCCTTGATAATCACAGAGGGTAATGCCATCAGCAATAGCGTAGTCTGTTGGAGGGCCGTTTACGATTCGTTGATTATAAATCGGCTGAGGATAGCCCTCTGAATATTGTCGTGCGATACGTCGCCACTCTTCTTCAGGCGAATCTATCTTTCTACTGAAGCCAGAGCCATGACGACAATAGATATTAACCTCTTCGGCTTCATGCCAAGTAATCATGTTATATGGTGCCCAGAGGCGGGGGCCACGCACTCGTAGATAGGCGGCCACTTGATCCACGCTAGCTTTATTTTTACACAACCAAATGGCTGTGATCGGTTCGTGTTTATTACTCTTGCTACTTTTGGCGAGCATAGCAAAGTCGTCCACCCAACGACTCTCAAATGGGTGGGCTTTAGAGCAGCAGGCGATACAGGAGGCAGCGAACGTTGCAAGAAGAGCAGCTCCTCCCGACGACATCATCGCAATCGCGGCCGCATTATTGAGGCCAGCGAACTCATACACTTTGAGGTATTGGACCACGCCGATCGTGAGTACGGTAAGTGCTACAATAACCACAGTGCTTATTATAGCAGTTTTTTTAAATAAGATTTGATAGTCTGACGGATCTGAGAAATAACCTGTACAGGGATCAGTACAACACATATCCTGTACAGGGATCCGTACAACACATATTAAGTTAGCCTTTATTAGCCATCTTCCTAACTGCAAAAACCAGCGCACCCCCGACAGGAGAGCAGGCTCCTCCGATAATAGCACCATTCGATAAACCAGAGCTGATACTAATCTTGCCACTTTTGCCAAGAAGACCTATCACAAGACCTGTGACTGTAAGCGCTCCGGCTATGGCAAATATTCCAAAATTTGTGTAGTCGCCAAAAACTTTTTGGATTCCTTCATTAACTACTCGTCCACACATTGCGGTCACCTCCTTGTAACACTATTTATTATATCATAGAAAAGATTAGAAAGTAAAGCCTAGTTTTTTAAATGGTTGCGGAGGGGGCGCTATGAATGACATAATCTTTTTTGTAACAGGGTGGGTAAAGCGTAAAAGATAGGAGTGTAAAAAAAGTCTTGTCGCTTTTGAAGGGAGTCCGTACCGTTTGTCGCCCAAAATAGGGTGTCCTGCCTTTTTGCAATGGACGCGAATCTGGTGTTTTCGTCCGGTATCAATTTTTAATTTTATATAGGAGTAATTTTTGGAATAGCGGAGGAGCTCAAAATGGGTCGTAGCGATTCGCCCCTCAGTCGGGTCGGTTTCGATCACGTTGTAGCTGTCGAGTTCTTTGAGGTAGCTCTGCCAAGTCCCTTTTTGTTGGATCATCCGCCCTTCGACGATAGCGATATATTCGCGGTCGATAGAGTGTTCTGTGAAGAGAGGGCCTAGGCGACGCTGGATCTCTTTATTGCGGGCGAACAAAAGAACACCGGAGGTTCCCTGGTCAATACGGTGGACAGGGTAGAGGGAAGTGGTATGATAGTAGGCGCATAAGAGAGAGAGAGCGCTATGCTCAGCGTTAGCAGCGGGTACGCTGAGTAGGCCAGCCGGCTTGTCGATGACGAGGATGTGATCATCGCGGTAGAGAATAGGAATCCCGAGAGGGGCATTTTCTCTCTCTTTGAGGGCGACGGTGTCGCTCTCTTCAAGAGTCAGGTTGGCCTTCGTCTCTGGACGACCATTATGCAGGACACGGCCCCACTTGAGCCAGTTGCGTAGAGTTCTCTTAGAGCTATCGGGGTAGCGCGCTATTAATGCTTCGAAAAGAGTGGCCATCAGTAGTGGATCCTCCGGAGCATAACAGAGGAGAAAACCCAGTTGAAGAAGGATGCGACAAGGGCGAATGGGATGGCCCAAAGAAAGCTACTGAGCGCAAAGCCTGGCACAATCTTGGCTACCAAAAAGACCATCAGACCCATAATCACAAACGAGAAAAGGCCAAGAGTAAGGATGTTGATCGGAAGGGTTAGAATAAAGATAATCGGGCGTAGAAAAGTATTCACAAACCCAAGAATAAGGCTCACAAAAAGAGCAGTCAAAAAACCCTCAATGTGGACGCCGGGTAGAATAAATCCGGTAAATAGTATCGCGAGAGCATTTAATAAGAGGTTAATGAAAAAAGACATATGATTTTCTTCTTCATGAGTTTATTGCTGGTTGTAGCCATTATAACCATAGTGGGGTATTCCCTGCATTATGGGATTTCGCCGATGCCCTCTTCAAAAAAAGCTATTACACAAATGCTTGCTTTTTTACCAGAGCACAGGACAAATGTAGTCGATTTGGGTTCTGGTTGGGGAGGTGTTTTGCGTGCTGTTCCAAAGGGGTATCGGAAAAAGGGGTATGAGATTTCACCTATCCCTTATCTTTGGTCTAAGTTGAGGGGGTTACCGGTGGAATGGAAAGATTTTTTCTCCCTCTCTTTGTCTGAGGCCGACGTGATTTTTTGCTATCTTTGTCCGGAAGTGATGAAAAAACTGGAGCCGAAGTTGAAAAGAGAGCTAGCGAAAGGGGTGATTGTGATCAGCAATACATTTGCGATTCCAGGCTGGAAGCCAGTACAAGTGGTAGAGCTCGACGATCTGTATAGGAGCCAAATATTTTTCTATCTAACCTGAGGCCTGAGGATGGTTCGAGAAAGGTCCCCGCCGGAAGACCGGCAGGGAGAAGAGAGGTATTAAAAAGATAACCTATTATTTTTCTTTGTGGTGCTTAGGATGGACAAATCCGGCTATCACAAGGCCGGCCAAGAACCACGCAATCAAGCTATCTACAATCATAAGTAAAACGAAATTGAAGGGATATCCCATCCAGTTCCATCCAGGAAGCATGGCCATAAAGCCAATGACGAGTCCAATCATAGTGACTGCGAAAAGCTTTGAGCCGTAGCCGCTAGAGGCCATCTGCATGATGACGAGAGCGATCAGCAGTGCTCCAATAAAATAAATGATCAATGAGATTACATAGGGAATGATAGTGTTATCGCTATTTCCACTCATATTCACAGAGAGAAAAACAATAGGGCTTTTTGCTGCGGGCTTCGTTGCCATGCCAGAACACTGGTTGGGTGACATGTAAATGCCGCTTGTGCCGACCATTGATGTAATCGTCTTGACGTTCTCCGCTTCATTTGGGAAAGAGTTCATTATCGGACAGTGCCAAGGGATAATTGTCCACGATATTACTATCCACAACCAGGCGATAAAACCGCCAATAAATGTAGATCTCCACAATCCTTTTGCCATAAAAAAACCTTCAATTCTGGTTAAAACGTATGTTTCTCTTGTAGAATCAAAGAGCGTTAAATGTCAAATTATTTTAGGTACATTACGGAAAACGGCATAAGATGATAATGGCAATAGACAACTTAGCAGTTCATTAGTAGTCTAAGATCAGTTATTTAATATAAGGATATAGGGAGGTTTTAATCGCAGCAAAAATCGCCTCTTTTCCTATCGTACCGTCGATGGTAATAATACGATTTGTTTTTTGGTAGTAGGCCTTTAGAGGTTTTGTTTGCTCATGGAAGATTGCCAAACGGTCAAGCACGATCTCTTTTGTATCATCTGCGCGTTTGATTAATCCCCCTCCATCACGGTCACAAACCCCTGCGATTTTAGGGGGTGCCTTTACGGGATCGTAAGGAGCACCGCATTGTTCGCATACGGTACGGTTGACGATTCTTTCGACGATGATATCGTCCGGTACTTCCAGATTCAGTGCTAAGAGAGGGGCCTCATTCAAATGAGCATCAAGAGCCTCCGCTTGGGGGATGGTACGGGGGAAACCATCGAGGATATAACCCTTTTGACAATCCTCTTGTTGGATGCGCTGGAGAAGCATATCGAGAACAACACTATCAGGTACCAATTTTCCAGCGTCCATATAGGCTTTTGCTTCTTGTCCGACCAACGTACTATTTTTTAAATTCTCTCGAAAAAGATCGCCTGTGGAGATTTGCGGGAGGTTATAATAGGCGCTCATCTGCACGGCTTGTGTGCCCTTTCCTGCTCCTGGGGCTCCAAGCATGATGATTACAGTGGGCTCTTTCGTCGGTTTTGACATTGCCATAAGGGTCACTACTGGTAGTAATAGGATAATAGAAAAGATAAATTTTCTCATAAGAGACACATTATAAATCACTCTTTATTTTTTGACAAGGTATAACCACTGCGGCCATTTCTCTCCCGTGAAGGAGAGAAAATAGAGAGTCTCTAAGAAGGTCTACTCTTCGATTTGACACGAAGAGAGGGGATCTTGGTAAGTAGTCCACACCCAGATCAAAATGGCTCCTATAATAATAAATCCTCCAAGAGAGAGCATGGGGATAGTAATGAATCCTATTATGTTGATCCGGTCTGCACAACTAGGGCCGGCTCCACAGAGGTCTATCGGATTCCAGCCAGGGATCTCTTGTAGAGCAATCTGGTAGAGGGCGAAAAAAACACCTAAAATCACCTGTGGTAATACATAGCGGGCAATAGCTAGAAAGCCGCGGTATGCTGCGACGCCTAAAATAACCGCTAGAGGAAAGAGGCAAATTCTTTGGTACCAACAAAGGTTACAGGGTTGCATATGAGCAAGCTCGCTAAAATAGAGGCTTCCCATGGTGCCGATGCAGGCGCCAAGCCAGGCAAAATAGAGGCCGTATTTTTGGATAAACATTATTTAACTCCCACGCTTGCCATTACTTGCTTGATCATGGTGCTTGCTTTGTCAAAGGTCAACTCTTTTACTTCCATCCCATTTACAAAAAAGGTAGGAGTAGAAATGACTCCTCCCATTACTTGCTTTCCGTAGGCTGTATTTTTTTCGATACGTATCCGATAACTTTGCATCTCAATGCAGTTTTTTAACTTCTCCAATTGGATCGCTGGTGAAGCTTTTCCCGCCATCTCTACCAGGGTATCGGGTGTTGCCCAGTCCCTCTTTTCAATCGGTTGATTGTTGTATAAATAATCCAAGTAGGTGAAAAAGAGCTCGCTATTTGGATACATTGGCTCGGCATTATAGACACACATAAGCGCTGTGGCTGCAGGCATCGAGCCGGGCAAAAAGGAAACGGGAATCACTGTGTAGGTAATTTTGTTAGTATCAATAAAGTTACTCTTGATTTTGGGAAAGATCTTCTGATTATATTCACGACAATTGCCGCATTTAGGTTCTTCAAAAACAACGACATGTACTTTTGCTTTCGTATAACCAATAGTAGGTTGCCCTTCCCAATCGAGTGGAATAGCTTTAGGAAGTGTAGAGCGATTGGCTAACGCGGCTCCCCCGGAAATAACCAGAAGGAGAGTTAGCGTAATCAAGATTAAACGGCGTGGTGCTATTTTTTCAGACGTCATTCTTTCGTTATTGTAACATTTTTTTATAGCAGATTCAATGAGAAATTTTCCTATTGATACCATTCGCAAAAAATTGGAAGATCATCTCAGAAAACTCCTCTGATTACGAGGAAGAACAACTCAAAACTCAGGTTATTCGTGATTGCAAGAGGGGTGCTTTCTGAATTGTTTTTTTTCAGACAGCTGTTTTTTTCCTTCCAAAACTTTTTGCTGAGCTTTTTGCGAGCGTCGTTTTTTTTGACGCTTGATTTTAGCAGCCTCTTGCTCACGCTTTGTCTTTTCACCAAGCAGTTTTTTTTCCAACTTTTCGCATAAAAGCTGGAATGCGTAGTAACGGTTAAGTTCACGTGAACGACTCTTGCCGCACTTTACTTCTATTCCTGTTGGTTCGTGTTTGATGTAGACAGTCGAGGCAGTTTTGTTGATTTTTTGCCCGCCTTTGCCGGATCCGAGTATGAACTTTACCGTAAGATCTTCATCTCTGATCAATAGCCGCTTGAGGCGTACGCTTAGAGCATTGAGTTTTTCTACAGAGATCATTTGTGGATAACTTGTAACAGACGTTTAGCCTGTTCGATAAGATGCTCTTCTGTAAAGCCAAATTTCTGTAACAAGCTCGCGAGAGGGGCTGAGGCGCCAAAGCTATTCATACCAATCGAGTGTCCCTCTAAGCCGACGTAGCGCTCCCAGCCAAAAGTGGAGGCTTGCTCAATCGAGACGCGTGCCTTTATTTCTGGGGGGAGTACTTGGTTACGATACTCATCACTTTGCTTCTCAAAGATTTCCCAAGAGGGCATACTGACAACCCGGCAACGGATGCCCTCTTTGGTCAATTTTTCATAGGCTTTTATACAAAGGTGCACTTCGCTCCCTGTACCGATCAAAATCACATCGGGCTTTTCCTCTTTCGCATCAGCAAGAATATAGGCTCCTTTATGCACTCCTTTTGCGGAGGCATACTTTGTGCGATCCAGGGTGGGGAGATTTTGACGGGAGAGGACAAGAACTGAGGGTTCGTGTTGTTGTTCTATTGTAAAACGCCAACTCTCCACTACCTCATTTGCGTCGCAAGGGCGGATCGTGGTTACGCCTGGAATGGCACGGATAGAGGCGAGGTGTTCTACAGGTTGATGTGTGGGGCCATCTTCTCCCACACCAATGGAATCGTGCGTAAAAATGTAGATCACAGGGATTTCCATGAGAGCGGCTAAACGGATAGTAGGCCGGCAGTAGTCGCTAAAGATAAAAAATCCTGCACCAAATGCACGGACTTTAGAAAGCGCTAGACCGTTTAATATAGAGCCCATCGCATGCTCGCGGATACCGAAATGGAAATTGCGTCCACCAAAATGTTCCGCGTTAAAACTTTCCATTCCTTCTAAATGGGTCTTTGTAGAAGGAGAGAGGTCGGCAGCCCCTCCGATGAGCCAGGGCAGATTAGGAGCAATGGCATTGAGCACTTTGCCGCTTGAGGTGCGCGATGCCATCCCGTTAGGATCGACTGGAAATGGGGTGAGCCCTTTGTCCCATCCTTGTGGCAGTTTGCGGTGTTGCATTTGAAAGAGTTGCTCTGCTAATTCGGGATATTTTTGTTTATATCGAGTATAAAGCGCAATCCACTCGTCACGCAATTTTTTCCCCCGTTTAGCAAAGACCGCTTGGAAATTCTTATAGACCTCATCGGGAACATAAAATTTCTTATCTTCCGGCCAGCCTAAATTTCTCTTCGTGAGACGGACCTCCTCTTCTCCCAAAGGCTCTCCATGCGCAGCGGCTGTATCCTGTTTGTTGGGAGAGCCATATCCAATATGGCTATCTACAATAATTAGGGTCGGTCGGTCGTGAGTTTTCTCGAAAATATCAAGAGCGCGATGCAACATTTTCAGATCGTTCGCGTCACTTACGCGCAAGACATTCCAGCCATAAGCCAAAAAACGCGTCGCTACATCTTCAGAGAAGGTAAGGTCAGTGCTCCCTTCAATGGTGATGTGGTTATTGTCGTAAATCCAACAGAGATTAGAGAGTTGAAGGTGTCCTGCTAAACTCGCCGCTTCACTTGTGACACCTTCCATCATATCTCCATCACCACAAGTGATGTAGACATTGTAATTGAACATCTCGAAATCGGGTCGATTGAAGTAGGCAGCCATCCACTGGCTCGCTATAGCCATGCCGACGCTATTGCCAGCTCCCTGTCCGAGGGGACCAGTTGTAGTTTCGATTCCTGAGGTCCATCTGTACTCTGGATGACCAGGACATTTACTATCGAGTTGGCGGAAGTGTTTAATGTCCTCCAGAGAGACCGAGACTTTGCCCAATGTTTCGTACTTTTCATTGACAGCTTTCACTTGAGTGAGATGCAGAAGGGAGTAAAGAAGCATAGAGGCATGCCCGCCCGAAAGGACAAAACGGTCCCTGTTTGGCCAGATGGGATCATTGGGGTCAAAACGGAGAAATCGCTGCCAAAGAGTATAGGCGACAGGCGCTAAACCCATGGGTGTTCCAGGATGACCCGAGTTTGCCGCTTGAACCGCATCCATAGCAAGGGCGCGAATCGTATTGATCGCTAATTCATCTTTACGAAAAGATTCAGCATCATGTTCTGTATCTTTGAGTTCGCTCATCTATTTTCTCTCTTTCTTGGTTCTTCAAAACCAACATTCTCATACGTAAGATCGTAACCTATAGCGAAAAAATATTATATAGATTTTTCTATTTTCTGTTAAACTGTTAAGAAATAGGGTGACCATTCAGTAGGGGAGCATCAGCTTAAAATCTTGATATTCCTCCTGAATAGTTACGAAATAGGGGGATAGATGTCTGAGAGAGGTGTTATTATTGTCACGGGTAGTAGTGGGCGGATTGGTAGTCGTGTGATTGCGCGGCTAAAGGATCAGTTCCAACCCGTTGCAATGGACTTTATAGGTGTTACTTGCCCATATCCTGAAGTCGAATTCGTATTTGTCGATCTTTCTTCTGACCATAGTGTGAAGTGTGCATTTGATCGTGTGCGCCATGCTTATGGGAATAAAATTATCGCAATCATCCATTTGGCAGCGTTTTATAGTTTTGCGGGTAAGAATCTAGAGCTCTATGACAAGATCACCGTCAATGGCACGCGCAGGATACTGGAAGAGGCTGAAAAATTTGAGACAGAGCAATTTATTTTTACCAGTACGATGCTTGTCCACGATCCCTCTAGGAGAGGTATGATCCAGAATGAAGAGGCTCATATCGAAGGGAAGTGGCACTATCCAGCTTCCAAAGTACGTACTGAACATATGATAGAGAAGATACAGAGCCCCATCCCAACAGTCATATTACGCATAGGCGGCTGTTATGATGACACTTGTAACTGTGTTCCCGTCTCCCAACATATTGCGAGAATATATGAGAAGCAGTTGGCCAGTACCGTATTCCCTGGCGATGTAAATAATGGGGTTCCTTATACGCATTTTGATGATCTTCTTGATCAGATCGCTCTTTTGATCCAAAAAAGAGACCAAATGCCTAAGCATTTGACTCTCTTGTGTTGCGAAGAGGATTCCATTACTTACCGCGATCTCCAAACAGAGATAGGGCGGCTTCTTTGGGGTGTGGAAAAGTGGCCGATGATTCGTATTCCGAAATGTGTGGCGAGGGTGGGTGCCTTTATCCAGAACCTGATTCCTTTTGGTCCTCCTTGTTTTATCAAACCTTGGATGATTGATCTAGCGGATGATAACTATGAATTCACGATGGCAAAATCAAAGAAGATTTTGGGATGGCAACCGAAGCACAATTTACGCAAGACTCTTCCCGCCATCATAGAAGACATGAAGAAGGATCCTATAGCTTGGTATAAACGTCATGGCATTCCAGTGTCTCATGCCGTATTAAAGAATGCGAGGAAACAAAAATGATAAGTGTGGAGAAAGAGAAAATAGAACGTGCATTTCATAAGAAAATGATCTGGACGCGGTTTGCGACGGTTTTTTTAGGTATCTGGATGTTAACCTGCCCAGAAAGCTTTGGTTATAGTGGAACGCCTAATGGATATAGTGACTGGATCAGCGCTCTATTTCTTTTGTTTTTCGGTTTTATTTCGATGTCTTTTCGCTTCCGTTACTGGATTTGGGGAGGCTGTCTTATCGGAGTCTGGCTCCAATTCGCGCCGCTCCTTTTTTGGGCACCCGACCCTGTGATTTATGTTAATGATACGATCATTGGTATTCTCGCGATAGCATTTTATGTACTCGTTCCTTTGCGTCCTCGTGAATTAGAAATTGGACCACAAATTCCTAAGGGTTGGACATATAATCCTTCTTCTTGGCAGCAGAGGCTCCCTGTGATTTTTTTTGGTATAGTGGGTTGGTTTGTGGCCCGTTATCTTTCGGCGTATCAGCTTCACTATACGGATTATGTCTGGAATCCTTTTGGGAATACCGCAAAGGTACTTACCTCTATGGTGGCGGCCAATTTTCCTGTTTCTGATGCCGGGCTGGGAGCGCTCGCCTATTCGTTGGAAGCGATTATGGGGGCCAAGGGGGGGGTGCGGCGGTGGCATACGATGCCGTGGCTTGTTATTGCTTTTGGATTTTTAGTCGTTCCTCTTGGTCTTGTGAGCATCCTCCTTGTGATGTGTCAACCCATTTTAGTTGGGGCATGGTGCCCGCTTTGTTTGATTATTGCTTGTTGTATGCTCATCATGCTCGCTCTGACGGTCGATGAAGTAGTAGCCGTTTGTCAATATCTTCATCAATCTGTTCGGGAGGGCAAGGGTTTCTGGAAAACACTTTTTCACGGCTCAGCCTATCTTCAAGATGAGATGGATAAGCGAACTCCCGAGATCACGAGTTCTTTTTGGCAGTGTTGCAGAGCGATGGTTTGGGGGGTTTCCTTGCCATGGAATCTCGTTGTGACTGCCCTTTTGGGAATCTGTCTGCTTTTCACAAATAGCCTTATGGGTTTCACAGCTCTTGCTGCTGACAACGCCGACGTCATTGGCGCCTCGATTGTCGTTTTTTCTATCATATCGTGGGCAGAAGTTGCGAGAGCATTACGTTTTATCAATTTGCCTTTGGCTGCATGGTTGATCGTGGGAACATGCATCTTGCCAGGAGCCGCTTTTTGGTCTATCTTGTCCGCCAGTGTGATAGGAGTTGCTGTGATTATCCTCTCTTTCTACAAAGGGAAACGGATCAAAGAGAGCTATGGCAGTTGGGATAAGTATATTTTGTAACTATATTTTTTAGTATTGCTGATTGAAAAATCATTATTTAATCGACATATGTTCAAAAAATTGGGTTGGATAAAATAGCTTTTTTTATACAGCCATAAATACCATATGATTATGATGGGAGTCATGTGTCGTATTTCTGGAGATCAAGCTTGTTGCGGTACTCGTTTGCTCCATCGTTGTGGCGCGACCGGACTTGTCCTAATTGTCGTAGCGGTTGCTCTGGCGATTCTTGGATCCCAGATTTATCGGGGGACCGGGGTTTTTGCGGGAATGAGCTGTGTCAAAGAACTCGCATACACTGCTTGGGCAGGATCAGCCGCGTTTTTGGTATTAGCAGGTTGGTCTACAACCCGCTAGCTATATAAGACTGCAGCTCATAGCTCTATACTTGCGCTGTAGAAGGAGTCTCCCAGAAAAATCTCCTACCAGCAAAATATGTGGGATTTAAGAGAAAGTCCGCCCCATCAGTTTCCCGAAAGGTCCTGAGCCTGGCTAAATGTATCATAGGATCATGTACACAGCGGCCTACGTTTTTGAGCGCTTCCATTGGATGCCATGTCAAAAGCTGGACTGGGAAGTCGAGGATTGGACGGACAAGAGCCAAGGGAAGAGCCATGACCTTAAAAGCAAAAGCCGTCCCATAATCTTTACTAGAAAGAGGAGGGGGAGCGTATGGACATGTAAAGACAAATCTCTCTTTTATTGTATTCACAAAAGTAAATCCCGGGATGTTCAGATCCTTACTATTTCCTTGCCAATACCCACCACTTGGTGCAGGACTAAGCTCAGATTCTAAAACAGTAAACTCAGCGGGTACCTCTTCCGTTGCGTCGTCACTACGACGATAGAGGTGAAGAGGTCTGTGTTGTTTTTGATAGAGAGCTTCACAATCTTTAACAGCGGGGCTATCAGGAAGAACAGGAAAGATCGTTAAGGCTAGGCCCAGTAGGGGAATCACCAATATTTGTATCGAAGCCGAAGCTAGATCTCGACAGCCAGCCTTGAACTGCTCCTTATCCCACTGGTAGACGAGGGTGCCTAGAATCCGGGCCACTCCACGAAGCACCTGCGTGACCACAGTATCGATTGTCACAATCAGCGAAATGGGAACAGCTACAACCCGTGCCCACAGCTCTCTTTTACAAGGGAGCGCATCGGGTCCAAATTCTTTTTGATAGATCAGAAATAAACGGTGTACGCCATCTAAATACACAGAGCTAGTATACAATTAGTTATATTTAACTTCACTAGTAACCTGAGT
>JBJXGG010000070.1:0-7114 GCA_046153495.1 Chlamydiales bacterium | reverse complement strand
ATAATGCGACAGATTTGAATGATCGTTTCGAAACGCATGTTTTTACACATGAGTGAGAAACGATCATTCAAAGATGATACATTATACGGCCCTAATTTTTAACTTTATTTCTGATAAATGGTATAATTACTGCGTTTCTCTCTCGACAGGGAGAGTAACCCAGAAAGTGGTCCCTTTGCCTAGGGTCGACTCGACTTCGATTTTACCACCATGTTTTTCAACGATGCGCTCAACGATAGAGAGGCCTAGACCCGATCCTCCTAGGCTGCGAGAGTGGCTTTTATCCACAGCGAAGAACCGTTCAAAGATGCGATCGAGGTCTTCTGCAGGAATCCCTTGTCCTTGATCGGCAATGGTGACGATAAATTCTTTCGGTTTTCTCTCTACTTTTGCTCGTATGTGGGCAGGGGGTTTGGAGTATTTCGCCGCATTTTCAAAAAGATTGAGCAACGCTTGCAAAAAGAGATCGCTATCGAGCAGGCAGATGAAAGGGCCCTCTCCTATCTCTTCTACTTGGATATCGGCTGTGTGGTGGACGGTCAAAATGGTGTTACTAGCTTGGGATAACAAGTCGTAGAGATCACAGTTGCGGAGTCGAGAGCGAGGGAGCCCCTCATCGACGGCAGCGAGCGTGAGCAGATTTCTGACCAACATCTCCATGCGATGGCAATTGCTCACGATCTTGCCCGTGATTTCCCGATTCACTTCACGAGAGAGTCCAGGATGGTCGTGGAGAGTTTCTGCAAAACCTCGGATGATCGTGATGGGAGTTTTCAGTTCATGAGAAGCGTTTGCGATAAAATCTCTACCCAGCTCGATGACTTTGTGCAAGCCTGTTTTATCCTGCAGGACGAGCACAGCCCCCTTCTCCTTTTTCCCACGCGGCGCCGCTACGGCATCAAAGAATTTTTTCTGTTTCCGCTTCGGTTTCAGAACAATTGTAATCGGCTCTTTCTCTTTTTGTGCTCGCACGATCAGCTCTTCACACTCTTGCTGTTTTGCCAAAGCGAAGTTTTTTCCTACTAGCTCTTTTCTCTCTAATCCCAAAAAGAGGGCGGCGGTATCATTCATGTAAATCACAGTAAGTTTTTCATCGACAACAACCACACCTTCAATCAATGACTCCAAAATAGCGCTCTTTTCATCTTTTTCTTGTGTAAGAGAGGAGATCTGCAATTCTATGCGGCTTGATAAGGAATTTAATGTTTCTGCAAGTTGTCCAAACTCATCTTTTTGTCCAATTTTTTTACCCAAGTGGATTTGTGGTATGTGCTCTTCAATCCCCGTCTGATAGGGACGAATCGTCTCCAAAATTTTCCGCACAGGTGAGGTAAAGTAGTGGATAATAAACCAAGAAAGCATGCTGAAGAGCAGCAAAATGATAATCCCTATGAAAAGAAAAGCTATCGTGAGTTCATGAGTAAGATCGATCACCTGGCCGTAAGGAAACGCGGCCCGTAAAACCAGCTGCTCCCCGTGATAGAAAAATGGTACAGCTATATAAGCCATCTCCTGCTCAAAAAGAGAAGAGTAACGCACTTGATACCCGACTCCCTTGGCGAGCGCTTCTTCTATTTCGGGGTAAGAGAGCCTATGGCCCGATTCAAATTCACTCCCTTCGACCTCTTGATGTGAATCGTAGAGAAACCCTTTTTGGGGTTCAAAAAGGCTAAGACGAAAGAAAAGTAGATTTTCTGTCTGCTTAAGCTTTTCTATTATATCTGTTAGGGAGGAGACACGTTCGACAGAGAGAATCACACGCTCAACGCGATGCCGGAGGCTGGTTGCTTGAATTCTCTCCATGATTGTGGTCACCACTGGATAGAGAAATATCACGAATAACAGAAAGATCAGAAGATGACTAAAGAAGATTTTTTGGCGAAAACTAAACATTTACCCTGGTGGTCCAGAAGAACCTTCACTCCATTTAAAATCGATCACATGATAGATACGGAACGGTTCAGAGAAGCCTTTTAACATAACGGAGGGTAAAGGCTCGATAAAAAATGAATCTTTTATCTTGGGCTCTTCATATGTAAACTCAGAGATGATCAGCTGTCCCGGTTTTGCCAAGGCGCAAAGGCGGGCTGAGATATTCACATTTTTCCCCAACACGGTGTAATTCAATCTATCTTCTGCGCCCATATTTCCCGCGACTACCACGCCTGTGTTGATGCCAATACCCATTTCCACAGCAGGTTCGCCTGCCGCAATGCGCTCCTGATTCCATTTTGTCAGCGCCTTGAGAATCAAGACTCCCGAAGAGACAGCACGCAAGGGATGTTCGGGGTGAGTCACAGGAGCTCCATAAATAGCCATAATCGCATCCCCCACAAACTTGTCGATGACACCACCTTCTCCCTCAATGACTCGTGTGATCTTTGTCATACAACCATTGAGAATCTCAATGGTTTTCTGCGGAGAGAGTTTTTCCGTCATCTGCGTGAAACCTCTGATATCTCCAAAAAGCGTGCTCACCACGCGATCTTCTCCACCCAAATGAATCTGCGATTTTAAAATCTCATTTGCGACATCTTTCGAAACAACTTTATCTAGTACTCCGCGTATTTTCTCTTTCTCTTGTAAACCCCTCACCATTTCCTCGAAGGAGTGCGTCAATATCGCCACTTCATCTCTCCTTTTCCCCACATTGGGCAACTGCACCTCTTCGTAGCGACCTGCAACGATATATTCTGTTGCTGCAGCAAGCTTTACAATAGGTCTGATGGCGACCCGCAATGTTATGCGGCTTACGGTAAAGAGAATCAACGCAATGACAACAAGTGAAATGATAAAGAGCTGAAAGGAGATTTTCCATGCCAATTTCCGCGCTACTGTAAGAGAGAGTGTTGCAATCGATTGCTGTCCATCTAGAGGGGAGAGCTCATAAAGGCCCAAGCGACCTCCTTCAAACTCTGTGATATTAGCAAAAAAATAACGCATCCCTTGCACAAGGATGATCCCTGTCTCATGCTCTAACAGATCGGTTTTGAGAAATTCATTAAGATCTTCCGTGGAATAGGGCCCTCCGCTTCCGTTGAATCCCATCTTTAAGGTGTCACCAACACGGATAAGAATCGGTTTGTCCGCCCAAATAGAAAACTGCTGAGCTAGAGGATCTATGGCCGAACCAAGCGTAATATAGTTGTCTCCAATTTTCAAAGTGTTGGCTAGGTAGAGGTGCTGGAGAGTGTGGTTATCGATAAACAGAGTTCCCTCTCCCAAAGGAGGAGAATAAGCAGGTGGTACATGTGAGGAGAAATGCTCTTGATCATCGAAGACAAGGGTAGTACGGAAAGCCTCTTTTGAAAAGATCAACTCCCCGTCTCCATCTTTATCTACACGCGCTAACCCTTCAGGAACCCATTTTTTCTCACTTAAGAGAGTTAATCCTTCAATAGAAAGAGGCATCAGGAGTTTGATCATATCCATCTTGTAAGACCAATCCAGCGCAGATACAACCTGATCTTGCACAGTCAAAAAGATTTGCCCCACATCGAGTCTCTTACTCTCGGAGAGAGTTTTCTTAGCATTTTGGAGTTCACTTTGGATTGTGCGGAACTCTTGTAGCGCCTCATTCCATGAAACTACGGCATAATAAGTAAACCGACCTTCCTCTTGATAATCTTTTGGCAGTTCAATGCCGAGATAAAGCTCTTCTTCGCGCCCCACCTCGCCCACCTCGCCCATCTCGACCAAAATGGCGACGATTCCCTTTTCTATCTCTGTGCTCTTTAAGCGATAGAGATTAGTTTCCGCCGGGGAAAGAGCGATCACACGATCCAGCTGCGGATTTCGCACCTGCACAAGGCCTATATTGGGATTATAGGAAGCAACTTGGATAGCGGCTGCCCACACATTCATGTCAGCTTGTCCTTTTTGGAACTCGAATTCTTTATAAAAGTGAGATGACTCGTAGATCATAAAGAGGACCGAGTTGATAGAGGTGCGAATACTCTGGAGAATATCTTCTATCAATACCTCTTGATCCCGTACAAGCCTTCTATCTTTCTCTACAATTAAAGCATGCATACGGTCAGCCACACGACTCATATCAGTGATGATGATAAAGGTAGGAAGAATAAACACCACGATCGCGTAGATGCAGAGTAAGAATGTTAACCCAATAAAGAGTTTGGTGTGTAATTTCATCGACTCGAGAAAAAGCTTATACTAACTTTCTGTACTCTATTTCATAGAGAGCAGTTTGTCAAATTATGATAACCATTTTTTGTAATAACAACGGTATCTTCGAGACGCACTCCCCCTTTGCCAGGCAGATAGATCCCAGGTTCGATGGTAAGGACCATCCCGGGTTCGAGTTTTTTCTGAGCAAATTTCCCTTCATGGAAAAGACGGGGAGATTCATGCACTTCTAACCCCAACCCGTGTCCTAAGCTATGAATAAACTGTTCCCCAAAACCCCTTTCAGCGATGTAGTTACGTGCCGCCAAATCGACTCTCTTGATTTCGACGCCGGGAGCACAGGTTGCAAGAGCTCTTGCTTGGGCTTCTTTTACAATGGCATAAATCTGTTTCATTTCTGGCGCAGGATCGCCAAAAAAATGGACGCGCGTCATATCGGAGTGATAGTGATCCAGCACAACCCCTAGATCAATGAGGACAATATCTCCTTGAGCAAGTCTGCGCGCCCCACTACGATAGTGAGGTTTAGAGCTGTTTGCTCCGAATGCGATAATCGGATCAAAGCCGATGTGTCTAGCCCCCTCCCGTTTCCAGAAAACCTCCAATTCGATCGCCAGCTCTGTTTCGGAAATTCCCTCCTCTAACACCTCAAGAATATGTTTAAATCCTCGCACGCCTAAATCGGCTGCCCTCTGCAGCTTCTCTAACTCCTCTTCTTCCTTGTACAGGCGTAGCTGCATTACAGGAGCTTCTAATGGAACGAGTTTTGCTTCCAATTTTTCTAGCTCTCGAAAACTCTCATAAGAGATCGCCGTATCAAAGCCAAGTCGTTTCCCCTTCGACTTGACCGAGCTGAAAAAAGTGCTCTTTTCCCCATATCCTTGTGTCAATTCCACCGGAATCGGTGAGTGCAAACGACACTCTTCGATGTAGCGACCATCTACAAAGAGGGTCGCTCCTTGGGGAGTTACCCATAAACGACCTAAAGACAAATCTAATCCCGTTAAGTAGTAGATGTCGACCACTTGATCGACGACAAGTGCGTCGATTTTTTCCTGCTCTACCAACGTCATTAATTTCTCTATTCTCATCGGATTATCTTCCCTAAACTTGATTCAGTGATTTGTATAATTACTCCGGCCTGCGGTTGTCCTTCATATATCCTCCTAACTAACAATACTGCTTCTTCGATTGTAAAGCAGCTTTTCTTAGGGAGGCGTCGCAATGTTTGTGGATCTGTCCCATTGCGGATAAGCTCTAAAAGTGTTGCGGCCAAATTATCGGTATCAAGAAACGGAGGAAGGGCCTCTACAACAAAAGTATCTCCACCGAAGGGGCGAATCTCGATCCCCCAAAACTCCAGCTGCTCTTGCGCTTCCAAAAGGAGTCTTTTTTCTACCCCGAAAAGCTCCAAATGAATGGGCATCAGCAGTTTTTGTACTTCGGGTTTTTCTTTACGCGCTAGTTGTTGGTAAAAAAACAGTTGTTGGATGGCGGGGATATCTGCTACCCACACATTTTGTCCGTCGGCAAAAAGAAGAAATTTTCCTACGATAGAGAGGGGATGGATTTGCGGCAAAAATGTGAGTGGGGCTCGCGCGTGATAGCTCGGCAATTCTTTTTCATGCAGCCTGGGCAACCTTTCTATAGAGAGTGAGCCTGCATCTAATCGGTATGAGGATTTTGGGTAGCTGGTCGGCTCTTCTTCAAAGAGTTCGGGTAAGCCTATGGATAGACTTTTCTCTCTTCTATAGAATAAAACAGGGCGCTCTTGCAGCGCTCGGTCCACACTGGCACGGACAAACTCCCCGATCTGTTCCTTGTCCCTAAAGCGGATCTCTCGCTTCTGCGGATGGACGTTCACGTCAATCAAAGAGGGGGGAAGCGTAAGATACAAAACAAAGCAAGGAAACCGTCTTTGCGGCAATCTAGTAGCATAACCATCTAATACTTTTTGCGATATGAATGAACAGGTGATGCATCGTCCATTGACAAAGAGGTGTTGGCCGCTGCGGCTGGGTCGATGGTAACTGGCGGGAGCTAAAAAACCGGCAACTCTCCACTCCTTTTGCCGTGCTTCCACCTTACAGGAAAACTCCTCTCCCAAGATTTTTTGTTCTCGAATTCCATCGTCTTTTTCCACAAGTAGTTGCTCTCCTTTCTCATTTTCCCACTTGAACCGAAGGGAGGAATTTCCTAAAGCAGCTTGTATAAGTATTTTATGAATTTGGGCGTTGTCGTGAGCTATGCATTTTTGGAATTTTTTGCGGACTGGGACATTGTAAAAAAGAGAGCGAACTTCGATAGATGTCCCTTGTACACGGGGAGAAGGCAGAATATCGGTAACTTTCCCCCCCTCCACCTCTACTTGTGTTCCTCGTGTGTGACAACTATGGATCCGCATTTTCGCAATAGAGGCGATGGAAGGGAGGGCTTCCCCGCGGAATCCAAGAGAGGATAGAGAACATAAATCATCAGCTGTTTTTATCTTAGAGGTAGCGTGCCTTTGCAAGGCGAGGAGTATCTCTTTCTCGTCCATTCCCACACCATCATCCACAACCCGTATTAGCCCTCTTCCCCCCCCCAGCGTCTGGACAGAAATAGCAGAGGCTCCTGAGTCTATGCTATTGTCTATCAGCTCTTTCACAACAGAACTGCTATTTTCAATGACTTCGCCTGCTGCAATTTGATTAATGGTCTGTTCGTCTAAGATAGCTATAGGGCGCTTCATAAATAACTCTCTGTTTATCAAGAGAATGCACAAAAGAAACAGTTTCTCTTGTACCACGTAATATAGCAGAACCGCTCGAAAAATGTACAAATCTCTCGATATTTGTACATTTTTCGAGCGGTTATATAGACGGGAAAACAACAGGGCTTTATCAAAAGAATCATTTCAAACGCTTAAAATAAAAAGACTTGAAAACTAATTCATTTAGATCGTGAAATTAATATTATTATTATGAGA
>JBJXGG010000069.1:0-5473 GCA_046153495.1 Chlamydiales bacterium | reverse complement strand
CTCCAAAGCAGTTTTGCCCTAAATGTCCCCATCAGCAGGCATTAAAATTTCGAGGTGTCGGGACAGAGCAAATCGAGCGCTCCCTCAAAGCTGTTCTGCCGGAGGTGCGGACTTTGCGGATCGATGGCGATACCACAAAACACAAAGGGAGCCACGATAAATTATTCCGCCAATTTGCCACGCAGAAAGCTGACGTATTGATCGGCACGCAAATGGTGGCAAAGGGACTGCATTTCCCCGGTGTAACACTCGCCGCTATTCTCAACTGCGACAGCTCTTTAAATATCCCCGATTTCCGCAGCTCTGAGCAGGTCTTCCAGTTGATCACACAGGTCGCCGGTAGAGCAGGACGGGGCGAAATGATGGGAGAAGTGGTACTGCAAACACAAATTCCGGAAAATACCACGATTCAGCTTGGCGCAAAACAAGATTTCGAAGCTTTTTTTCAACAAGAAATTGTGGTGCGGGAAACTTTTGGCTATCCCCCTTTCACGCATTTTATCAAAATCCAATTCAGTGGGGAGAATGCGGCCTTGGTAGAAGAGTGTGGAAAAAAATTTTGTGCCATGACGAAATCTATGCTCAAAAATGTCGTTGTACATCCTCTGGTTCCCTCGGGACACCACAAGATAAACTTACTCTTCCGTTTTCAGTTTCTGCTCACAACAGCGGCCATCTATCCTGTGCATCGTGTGCTGCGCGAAATCCAAAGACGTATAGCTATTCCTCGTCAAGTGCGTCTTAGAATTGATGTTGATCCAATATCGACCTTCTTCTAAAATCTGCCCAATGAAAACGATTATTCTTGCTGGAGGATATGGGACGCGCCTGAGTGAGAAAACAGACGCGATTCCTAAACCGATGGTAGAGATCGGCGAATATCCGATGCTCTATCATATCATGCAAATTTACTCCGCGTTTCATTATCACGAGTTTGTAGTAGCCTTAGGTTATAAATCTCAATTAGTCAAAGAGTACTTTTACCATTTCTACTCTTTTAATAATGATCTCTCCATCGACCTCAGGACTGGAGAGACAACGATTCTCCAGAAAACTCCTCTTCCGTGGAAAGTCCACCTTGTCGACACAGGGCTGAATACTATGACAGGGGGGAGGATAAAGAGACTCAAACAATGGATTGGTCATGAAAGATTTATGCTCACTTATGGAGATGGTCTCTCCGATGTCAATATCAACGAGCTAGTAGCCTTCCATGAATCGCATGGAAAACTCGTGACTGTACTCAGCGTCCGCCCGCCCGCCCGGTTCGGGGAACTCGATATGGAGGGGACTCGTATCAAAGCGTTTAAGGAGAAACCGCAAGTGGAAATGGGGTGGATCAACGGTGGCTTTTTCGTATTAGAGCCTGAAATTTTTGATTACCTAGAAGACGATACTACTGTTTGGGAGCAGGTTCCCTTACAAAGGCTGGCTGCTGAGGGGGAATTGATGGGATTCCAACATACGGGCTTTTGGCAGCCGATGGATACTTTGCGAGAATGGCGCCATTTGCAATCATTATGGAATTCGGGAAATGCACCATGGGTAAGAGAGCATGAATTTTTGGCAAAATAGATCGGTATTCATAACGGGTGCTACGGGTTTAATCGGCTACCATCTTACGCAAGCTTTGGTAGATGTAGGGGCCTTGGTTACCGCTCTTGTACGCGATAACGACCCACAAACAGAACTCTTTCGAACCGCACTCTATACCAAAGTAGCCATTGTGAATGGCTCTTTGGAGACAGATGTAGTCGAGAGAGTGATTGTCGAGCAAGAAATTGACACTATCTTCCACTTGGGTGCGCAAACTATCGTAGGGAGAGCAAAAAGACATCCTCTACAGACTTTTGAAAGCAATATCCGAGGGACCTATCTTCTTCTAGAAGCATTTCGTCGACAAAGAGATTTTGTCCGCACTTGCATTGTGGCCTCGACAGACAAGGCATATGGATCAAGCGCAAAACTTCCCTACACAGAAAATACTCCTCTCAAGGGCGAATATCCCTATGATGTCTCGAAAACTTGTTGCGACTTGATCGCGCAAAGCTATGCAAAAACATATGATCTTCCACTTTCCATTGTGCGTTGTGGGAATATTTTTGGAGGAGGAGATTTAAATTTCAGCCGAATCGTGCCAGGAACGATACGCTCGCTCCTCAATGGAGAAAGACCTATTATCCGCAGTGATGGGACGCTTCTTCGCGATTATTTCTATGTAAAAGATGCTGTCTCAGGATATCTTCAGCTGGCGCAAAGTGGGGTATCTAACGAGGCCTTCAATTTCGGCAGCACACGACCTTGTACTGTGCTGGAGATCACACGCAAAATTAGCGAACTTATGGAAAGTGATCTCAAGCCGATTATTTTGGATGAAGCGAGCTGTGAAATCAAGGAGCAATATCTTTGCTGTGAAAAGGCAAAAAAGATTTTAGATTGGAAGCCATGCTATACTCTTGAAGAGGGTTTGCAAGAGACTATTGCCTGGTATGAAGCTTTTATCCAAAAAAGATTAACACTTGTATGAAAAAAGAGATGCTACCTCTACAAGACGCTTTTTTGATTCACCTCAGACCTCATAGTGATGAGAGAGGAGATTTCTGCCGCCTCTATTGCGAGCGTGAAATTGGTATGGAGAGCGTCCAGGTAAACCTTTCCACCAATGCAAAGCGTGGCACTCTTCGAGGCATGCATTACCAAAAGTCCCCTTATGAAGAGGCAAAAATCGTGCATTGCCTACGCGGCTCCGTATTCGATGTGATTATCGACGTACGCCCTTTTTCTCCTACTTTTTTACAACATTTTTCTATTACATTGCACGGTCAAATCGCCCTTTATATCCCACCGGGATTCGCTCATGGGTTCTTATCCTTGGAAGATGAGACCCATCTTCTCTATTTTATGTCGACATACTACATTGAGGGCGCTGCTGGGGGCTATCTATGGAACGACCCCGCATTCCAAATAGAGTGGCCTTTCCCACCCGTGTTGCTCTCTGAGAGAGATAAACATCACCCAAAGTTCGAGGTGCCCGATGCAATGCCGCTTTTGTAACCACCCTTTAACGCACACTTTTTGTGATCTAGGGAAGACTCCTCTCTCCAACTCCTATCTCACAAAAGAGGCTTTAGATTTTGTGGAAGAGGTTTTTCCACTCCACGCCTATATCTGCAGCCACTGTTTGCTCGTACAACTACCGCAATATTGTACACCCGATGCGATTTTCTCTGAATATGCCTACTTCTCCTCTTTTTCCACCACGTGGCTCAAACATTGTGAAGAGTATGTGGAGAAAATGGCTCTTTTGCTTTCACCGCACTCTCAGGTAGTCGAGCTCGCGAGTAATGATGGCTATCTTCTTCAATATTTTCAGAAAAAAGGGATTCCCGTTTTAGGAATTGAACCAGCCAAAAATGTCGCTGACAAAGCTATAGAAAAGGGTATTCCTACTCTGAAACAGTTTTTTGGCAAAGAGTGCGCCAAAAATCTCGATCTCACAGCAGATCTAATCATAGCAAACAATGTGCTTGCTCACGTTCCCGATTTAAATGATTTTGTCGCCGGGATGAAACTACTACTCAAGCCAAATGGGCGTATCACACTTGAATTCCCCCACCTTCTTCAATTGATGGCACAGAACCAGTTTGACACCATCTATCATGAGCACTTCTCCTACTTCTCTCTGTGCACTTTATTCCACGTATTTGCCCATCACGAATTAGAGGTTTTTGATGCGGAGGAATTGCCCACCCACGGCGGCTCACTGCGCCTCTATCTCCAACACCCAAAAGTACGTAAGATTGAAAAGCGAGTGGAAGTCCTTTTAAATAAAGAGAGAGAACAAGGACTGGATTGTCTCGAAAGTTATACCGCATTTAGGAAAAGAGTCTCGAGCGTGAAAAAAGCGTTTCTAGATTTTCTTACCAAACATGAAGGAGAGGTGGTGGCCTATGGTGCGCCTGCCAAGGGCAACACCTTTTTGAATACTTGCGGCGTCACCAACAAACAGATCCCTTTCACAGTAGATCTCAATCCCTATAAACAAGGGCGATTTCTTCCTGGCTCACATATTCCGATCGAGGCCCCCGAAAAAATCTCTCTTGCTAAACCGAAATACCTCTTACTTCTCCCCTGGAATCTGAAAGAGGAAATCATGCAACAAATGGCCCACATCCGCTCTTGGGGCGGTAAATTCGTAATTCCCATACCTCAGCTGGAAATACTATGAAAATTGTTGTTACAGGCGGCACCGGATTTGTAGGAAAACATGTTCTTCCTCTTCTCAATGAGATGGAAATTCACCTTTTTTCTCGTGAGAATATCAATTTATTTGATCGAGAGGCTGTTTTTACGGCCATGGAAAAGATTCGTCCTCACTATCTTCTCCATATCGCGTGGCACACAACACCCTTCGTCTATTGGCAATCTCCTGAAAATCTCCTTTGGTTGAAAAGCTCACTCGATCTTTTCGAGGCATTCATTGTCCATGGAGGGAAAAGAGCTGTTGGAGTGGGAAGTTGCGCGGAATATGCTCCTTCAAAAAAACCTTGCATCGAGGGAATAACACCAGTCGTTCCTCCCTCTCTATATGGTGCCTGCAAAGAGAGCCTGCGCATGAGCGCCGAGCGCCTATGTCAACTTGGTGGAGTCAGTTTTGCCTGGGCCCGTCTTTTCTACCCTTATGGTCCACATGAAAAACGAGAACGGCTGATCGCCTACGTGACAAACTCTCTACTAGAAAGATCCTCTTTTACGCTCCACGCTTTCCATAAGGTGCAAGATTTTATTTATATAGAGGATGCAGCGCGTGCTCTCGTCGCCCTTCTCCAAAGTAGTGTAGAGGGCAGTGTGAACATCGCTTCAGGAAGAGGGATCCCACTTGGTAGGGTGGTCCAGAAAATTCAGGAGCAATTTGGAGAACAGCCTTTGGAAGAGCCGACCGTAACAGAGGCCGAATCTGTTGTGGCAGACATTACCCGTCTCAAAGAAGAGGTGCAATGGAAACCACAAATCTCTTTAGAGAAAGGATTAGAACAAACAATTGCGTGGTGGAAACATGAAGCTCATTATTGATACGGAGAAGCAGACCCTAGAAACGGAGGGAACCCCTATTCCCCTCTACTCCGATGAAGCATTCGAACTTCTCTCAAAGCAGTGGCTAAAAGTAGGTTGGAACCAAAAATATAGCTACACCTTCTCCTGGATGGGCCGTCCGATTATCCAGATTCCAGAAGATATGATCCGTCTCCAAGAAGTAATCTACGCTGTGAAGCCCGATGTGATTTTGGAGCTCGGTATCGCACACGGAGGCTCTCTCATCTATTCCGCTTCGCTCCTCAAAACTATGGACAAAGGACGCGTGATCGGTGTCGATATCGAAATCCGTCCTCACAATAGAGAGGCAATCGAATCCCATCCACTCTTCCCTTACATCACGATGTTTGAAGGAAGCTCTGTTGATCCTACGGTTGTA
>JBJXGG010000065.1:0-7540 GCA_046153495.1 Chlamydiales bacterium | reverse complement strand
AATAACAACCCAAAACTCAGGTTATTAGAAATAATGAAATCGACTATAGTTCGATAAGATCGCCTTGCGAGGGAAAAATCAGGTCTAGTTTTAGTTTGTTATTAGCTAGGAGTTCTTCTTTCACACTCTCCCTTGTCTTTGCCACGTAGAGGCTCTCTTTGCGGTGTGTGATCACTACTTTCAACCCCTCTAAGGAGCAACCCGCTTCTTTTGCAAGTATCTGGAGTTCTGCCATCATCAGCTTGGGATTGAGATGACCATAAACGACTTGAGCTGAGTCGGCATCAGGAACTGAGCACTCTAAAAAGAGGGCTCGGATTCTCTTCTCTTTGATCAAAGGAGCGATGCGCTTCCAGATATGAGAGAGATGTTTCTCTTTCTCTAATGCGTCGGGAGAGGTATCTCCCAAATAGAGGACATAACTGCCTTGGTATTGGATAAGAAAAGCGCTCGAGGGATATTCGTGTGGATGGCTCAGACGGTATGCTTCTATTCGATATTTCGTGCCGGGGATTTCTATCTCTTCATGGAGGGGGACTCGGATATATTCATAATGTCTTAGGACTGGCTCATTGCCTTCACTGCCATAGTTTGGCCAAATGATTGCGTTGAAGATATAATCCCTTAAGTTATTGATGGTGGAGTTGATACCAACGATGTATTTACCCAATGCATCGGCCTGCGAATTGATCACAAGAGCCGCTATATGGTCCAAATGGGCATGGGTGATTAGATAGGCACGAATTTTATTGAGGAAGACTTCGCCAACAGGGATCAGTGCTTTATCCTTTAAGGTATAGTCTTTAAGATTACCCTTTGCACCTGCAATCCTCAGCCCTCCCAATAGAGAGCCGGCATCTAAACAGAGAGTCTCGTCGGGATTTGCCGAGGGATAGAGAAGATAGCCCGAGATATCTGTCTCATTTGGCCCTCCTGTTACACCCAAAGGAATTGTTTTAAAGCTTTGCTCCATGTAACCTCTTCTCCAACCTATTGAGTTGGTCATGGATCTTCTCTGGTAATCGCTCCTTAAACTGCTCTAGATATGCTCGCATCTTATTGAGCTCTTCGACCCACGCTTGTTGGTCTACTGTAACAAGTTCTTCCATTGCCTGCTCCGAGACATGGAGAGCTGTTAGATCTAGCGATCCTCTCTTGGGAATGTACCCAATGGGGCTTTCTTCTGCAAGATCCTCACCATCTGTACGGCCGAAGATCCATTTCAATACACGGATATTCTCTCCAAAGCCGGGCCACAAAAATTTTCCATTTTCAGCTTTTCTAAACCAGTTGACATAGAAAATACGGGGGAGTTTATCCCCTCCCTTTTCTCCGATATCCAGCCAGTGTTGGAAATAGTCCGCCATGTTATAGCCGCAAAACGGTAGCATCGCAAAGGGGTCGTGCCGAAGCTCTCCTATCACCCCTTTTGCGGCAGCTGTCATTTCAGAAGAGACAGAGGCCCCCATAAATGTGCCGTGTGCCCAATCAAAGGCCTCCAATACCAAGGGGACTGTAGTAGCTCTTCTTCCTCCGAAAATAATGGCAGAAATGGGAACGCCTTTGGGATCTTCCCAACCAGGGTCCATAACAGGACATTGATTGGCTGGTACAGTAAAGCGGGAATTGGGATGAGCTGCCTTTTTATCGCTTCTGGGTGTCCATTCCTCTTTTAACCAACTCATCAGGAGAGGGGGCGCCTCTTTCGTCATCTCTTCCCACCAGACATCTTTATCGGGAGTAAGAGCTACGTTTGTGAAAATGGCATTCTTTTCACAACTTCGCATTGCATTGGGGTTGGAAAGCATAGATGTTCCCGGAGCAACACCAAAAAAGCCAGACTCAGGGTTGATCGCCCAAAGTCTCCCATCTTTTCCGAATTTCATCCAAGCAATGTCATCTCCCACACATTCGATCTTCCACCCAGGAAGTTTGGATTGGAGCATCGCCATATTCGTTTTCCCACATGCGCTTGGAAAGGCTGCGGCGAAATATTTTTTCCTCCCTTCAGGGTTTGTCACTCCTACAATTAACATATGCTCGGCTAACCACTGCTCATGCTTCCCCATATATGAAGCTATCCGCAGCGCGAAACACTTTTTCCCCAAAAGAGCATTCCCTCCATAACCGCTACCATAAGACCAGATGCTCTTCTCTTCCGGAAAATGCACAATATACGTATTTTCGGGATCGCAAGGCCAAGGAACATCCCGCGCTCCCCCTACAAGAGGGAATCCCACGCTATGCAAACAGCGAATGAAATCTCCTTTTTGTCCCAAAATATCGAGTACCTTGTTACCCATGCGTGTCATGATCCGCATATTACAAACGACATAAGGAGAGTCTGAAAGCTCTACCCCAATATGGGCAATTTCTGAACCCAAAGGTCCCATGCTAAAAGGAATAATGAAAAGGGTGCGACCACGCATACACCCCTTGAAAAGAGCGTTCATTTTCTCCAACATTTTTTTCGGCTCCTCCCAGTTATTGTTAGGGCCAGCATCCTCTTTTTGGTGGGTGCAAATAAACGTGCGCTGCTCTACACGCGCTACATCTCTGGAGTCCGAGAAAAAAGCAAAACTATTGGGGCGTAATTTTTCGTTGAGGCGCACACAGCCGCCCTTCATTTCCATTTGAGCGACAAGAGACTGATACTCTTCTTCACTGCCTGTGCATAGGTGCACATTGTCTGGTTGGCAAAGAGCAACAATCTCTGCCACCCAAGTTTTCAGCTTGATGTTTGTTATCCTATAACTCATTCAAATCATAGCCTTGCGTTTCTTGAATTTATCAAGATGTTCCAAGGCTTTACCTGTCCCTAAACAGACAGCTAAAAGGGGATGTGGCGCAATAATTACTGGCAATCCCGTATCTTTGGTTAAAGCCTTGTCTAGCCCCTTGATCAATGCTCCTCCACCAGCAAGAACCATACCCCTCTCGACTAAGTCAGCCGAAAGTTCTGGGGGACACTTCTCTAATGTCAGACGAACGCACTCCACAATTTGTTGAATAGGTTCGGCAAGACACTCTCTGATCTCTACAGAATTAATACGTTTTGTCACAGGAAGACCAGCTACCTGATCTCGACCGCGTACTTCCATCTCTAGTTCTTTATCTCCCAAAGGAAAGGCAGAGCCAATTGTGATTTTGATCTCTTCTGCGGTACGTGGCCCAATCATCAGGTTGTAGGTACGTCGCATATAGTTGATGATACATTCATCAAATTCATCCCCAGCTATCCGCAAAGAGCGAGACTCTACAATGCCGCCGAGAGAGATAATTGCAATCTCGGTCGTGCCACCGCCGATGTCGATGATCATACTTGCAGCTGGTTCATGTACAGGAAGATCGACTCCGATTGCCGCCGCCATAGGCTCCTCGATGAGGATCACCTCTTGCGCTCCTGCATGCAGAGCGGAATCCTCTACAGCTCTTTTCTCTACACCAGTAATTCCAGAAGGAACAGCAATTAAGATCTTGGGCCTAAATAGACTGCGACTAGGAGTCACTTTTTTGATCAATGCTTTAAGCATTCCTTCTGCGATTTCAAAGTCGGCGATCACACCGTCTTTCATTGGTCGGACAGCGTGAATTTTACGTGGTGTTTTTCCTAACATCGCTTTAGCTTTATGACCAACAGAGAGCACCTCTCCTGTCTGCGAATCCACAGCTACTACGGAGGGTTCACTTAAAACAATCCCTTTGCCGCGCACATAAACCAGTGTGTTGGCTGTTCCCAAATCGATGCCAATGTCATTCGAAAAGAAGTTAAAGAATTTGTCAAAGCGCCTAAACGTTTTGGAACGAATAGCTTCTAAAGCCGCCTTCATGCTAGGATGGTTTTTTTTAAGCAAATTTTTTAACATATGGCTACGTTTGTAATAGTTCTAACACTTCTTCCCATGTGAGTTTAGAGATCGCCTCTTCATCAGAGCTGATCACCTTTTTCACAAGCCCCTTCTTCCTTTTTTGCAGGTTCAGGATCTTTTCTTCAATAGTATTCAGAGTGATGAGTTTGTAAGAGGAGACCGATTTCATCTGGCCTATTCGATGGACCCGATCAGTTGCTTGGTTTTCCACAGCAGGATTCCACCACATATCGTAGTGAATAACTGTGTCGGCCCCTACCAAATTGAGGCCGGCTCCCCCCGCTTTTAACGAAACCAAGAAGATAGGCACTTTCTCATCCGTATTGAAGTTATTCACGATGTCAAGACGGTTCTTACTCGAGCCATCTAGATAGGCAAAAGGAATCCCGCGATGTTGCAAATCTTCACGTAGAATCGACAACATTTTCGTATATTGACTGAAGATCACGTTCTTATGTCCGCCGTCAATCAGGGAGAGAATCAGTTCCATCAACATATCATATTTGGCACAATCTCCCGGTTCGGCTTTCTCTTTCGCAAAGATCGCAGGGTGACAACAGATTTGTTTGAGTCTTGTGAGCGTCGCTAGGACATGTATTTGAATTTTATCAAATCCCTCTTTCTTCACTAGACGAGAGAGCTCCTCTTTAGCGGAGGCAGCATAAGAACGGTAAAGCTCCTCTTGTGTCTCAGTCAGATGACAATGGTAGAGAATTTCAGATACAGGAGGGAGATCATCTAACACATCTTCTTTCATGCGACGCAAAATAAAGGGAGAGACCTTGCGACGGAGCCCTTCAATCGCATTCTTATCTTTATTGGTAGCGCGGATATATTTCTCGACAAAACGGTCATAGGTACTGAGCAGTCCAGGCATCAGGAAATCGAAAAGACTCCAGAGTTCTTCTAAAGAGTTTTCAATAGGTGTGCCTGTGAGGATAAGTCGATTTTTGGCCTGAATCATTTTCACAGATTTTGCGTTGCGCGTCCCTCTATTTTTAATGTGCTGCGCCTCATCGAGTACAACATAATCGAACTTTAACTTGGCGTAGGTCTCCACATCTTTCTGTAGGAGATTATAAGAGGTAATAACAATGTCATATTGATCAATGGTTTTCAAGAGTTTCCGTCGTTGTGCGGGAATACTATCCACAATTAAAATCTTGAATGCAGGATGGAATTTGTGAAACTCCGCTTTCCAATTGTATACAAGAGAGGTAGGACAAACGATGAGCGCCTGCATGACGGGGTTTGCTTTTTTACTCTGTGCAATCGCGATAATTGCTTGTAGTGTCTTTCCCAATCCCATGTCATCCGCAAGAATACCGCCCAAGTGCATCTGGCGCAATCTTTGCAGCCAGGAGACACCTTCGATTTGGTATTTACGGAGCGTCGCATTGATTTGCTCTGGAATAGATTCGGGTTTTATCTCTTTTTCACCTAGGATCTGCTTTTGGATTTCTTTGAGTTCAGGACTCATGGAGAATTTTATCGGAAGATTCTCAAACTGGCTTGCTTGGAGAGAGGTTAGACTCCATAAAGGGCGATATTCTGTGTAATCTTCGAGTTTTTTCAGGCCGATTTCATCAAAGAGTTGTACAACAGGAGCAATTTTTTCCAGATCGAGGACAAGGATACGTGGGATTTTACCATTTTTTCTTTTCTTCTCCGTATCGAGCTCCACAAAACGTTTGCCCGCAGCAACACAATCCCAAAGAAGATCGAGGTTGACTCCCTTCAAATAGCCATGCACTTTTAACTCGACAGCATAGGAATCGATCTGGTCTGAGGTAGAAAGTGCTAGTTCAAAAGTGGAATCATCATAGATAAACTGTTCAGAAAGATTTTCGGGGCACTCAAATGAGACCTGAGACTGATGACGGGGTATCACTTCCGTCATAAATTCGACAATTTTTTTCTCGCTTTTGACCCGGAAATATCCCTCTTTCTCATCGAAGAGAAACCCTTCAAAAATATCTTCCAGCAATTTCCGCTCTTCCACAAGATTACGCGCTAACACCCCCTCTTGTCCGACAAAGGCGGTAATATGCTCGTACTTCAGCGCAGAGGTGGCGGCTGGCACCTCAATTGTGTCGTAGAGAAAATGAAACTTTGCCTCTAGCTCACCGTTGAGATAGTGAATTTCACACCGCCCTTTCACTTCTCCGGTGAATGGAAGGGTCACAAAACGGTCGATCAGCTGGGGATTTGTCACACCGGCACATTGTCGCATGACAGGTAGAGCGTTTTCGATAAAAGAGCCAAAGAGCGGCTCGGGGATTGTGACATCGCGTAGTTTTGTCAATTCTTGCAAATGGACCCGTTTAATTTGTGGCGAAAAGCGGTAGTAGGTGTTTTTGTAGACCAATCCCGGCTTTGTACAGGCAAATAGGAGTGCCTCTTCTGGAACGATTGTTTCTTCATCTACCGTAATAGTCGGTTTTAATAAAAGTGTTGGGCCTGGAGCTTCGAGGTATTCTAAATCGACCTGAATAGCCGCGCGTGATGTGGAGTAACAAAGGGGTTCTTCCAAATTTCCGCAATAGAGAAAAGGAAGAGGGAGTGACTCCTTCTCGCTCATTTTTAATTGAGCTCCTTTGGCCAATGTGAGCTCTTGTACACGGCTGAACAACATGCCCATTCTCTCTTTATCGAGCGTGAAATGGCGCAAAAGGCGATCTTCACTGGCTCCCGGAAATCGAGCATGGTCGAGCAAAATTTCTAAAATTTCTCTCCCTATCACATCAAAAGAGCGCGTAGTAAAAAAGTAGCGATGCCCATTTAGGTAAAGGGGCTCTTGGTAACGCACCGCATGGCAAAAGGTCTTCACATTGCTGATAAGAAGAGGCTTCGATCGAGATGGCAGACGCAAGATAAGTTGAATTTCAGGCCCCTCCTTTGCACCAAAAGCTTCATCCTTTCCATTCGTGAACAGAAGAGCCAACTCAGCCTCATCCACTTCCATTTTTTCAGCAGGCATAAAAAAGGGAGAGGCACCCAAAGCTTGAGCTGAGACTGTATATTCACTCAATATCTCTTTTTGATACTCGGAATCCTTACGTACTCCCTCTATTGCCTGCGCTTGTTCAAAAGTCTCCTGGAGCTGTTGTTTCTCTTTCTCGTCATCTACCTTCTCTAAATCCGCCTCTTCTGAATAGTTCACCACAATCTCGTGCAGATTTTTTTCCAAAAAGAAGAGGAACGCTGCGATATGCTGGCAGTCGTAAGTATATGTGCAGTCACAATTTGAGTCGATCGCACACGACTGTGTCCTATCAATCTCTATCTCACTTTCATAGATATTCTCAAAGGCTCCACGCACCCGAGAACTCAATCGAATCGAATCTCCGTCAAGATGCAGAATTTTTGCCGAAAGCACATGTTCTTTCTCATACATTTCTTTCCCTTCTTTCAAAATAGAAGAGGAAAAGTCTTGGCGGAGCTTGCGAAAATTTAGCATGTTCTACTTTGTACATATTTGGGTGCTTGGTGGCAATGAAAAAGTTTCTTATAATTTAAGTCTCTGAAAAATCTCTTGCAGGGTCCGGATGAGTCTTAATTATTCTCATCCGGACCCTGCAAGAGATTTTTCAGAGACTTGGGATTATGCAGCGGAAATATCGCCTTGCCTAAATTCTACTCTCGATGTAGAATGTCCGATTCACTATCTC
>JBJXGG010000049.1:0-2809 GCA_046153495.1 Chlamydiales bacterium | reverse complement strand
CCACGGCCAAATCCAACCCCAGTTGGGCCCTCGGAAAAAGACTCCTATAATCACAAGTAATCCCTGAATCGTCATAAATGTCGTATAGAGAAAGAGAGCAAAGTACCGACTTTTATGGAACCACACTCCCTCCCCATAAGGATTACGATCTATGTAAGGTATCATCGCCAATCCTATGATAATCAAAGTGGGAATCCCCACGCCACCCCAAAAGGCATTGTAGGAGACCATCTCCTGTAATCCCAAAAAATACCAAGGGGCTTTTGCTGGGTTGGTCGGTTTTGAGGGGTTGGCAATCTCCTCCAAAGGAGCATCAATGAAGAGAGAGAGCAACACCACCAATGCTGTTGTTGCCAAAAAGACCATGAGTTCTGCTCGCAAGAGGTGGGGCCAGGTAAAGAGCGTGTTTTCCGGCCCCTTATCTACCGCAGGGTTTGAGCCACGTACAAGCTCCATCAACCCATATGTTCGCCTCACACCTGGTGCAAAAGATTCTTTTGTGTCAGAGCGCTGTACAACTCGATAAGGATCGGGACGCCACTTATCGGGTGGACGAGCCAATCCTCCATCTTTCCGAATTCTCCAAAAATGGACACCTAAAAGCATCCCCAAAAGCATCGGTAATACCATCACATGCAACACATAAAATCGGATCAACGCATCTTGCCCTACAGTAGTAGAACCAAGAAGCATCAGCTTATTGATGTTGTATTGCATACCCGGAATACTTGGTACATAACCAGCGATTTCAGACCCGACTGTGATGGCCCAAAAAGCGAGCTGGTCCCAAGGGAGAAGGTAACCGGTAAACGACAAAAATAGCGTGATTACCATTAGCATGACGCCGATTACCCAATTGAATCTTCGTGTACTCTTGTAGGCGCCCATATAAAACACACGACTCATATGCAAAAAAACAAAGAGTACCATAAGCTGGGCACTCCAACGATGCACATTCCTCCACATTATGGCAAAGGGAGTAGTGTCCAACCAATCGACCAAAATATCATAAGCGCGGTCGACAGCAGGTACATAGAAGAACATCAATACCACACCTGTGAAAACTAACAGCAAAAAAAGAGAGGCTGTGATTGTTCCTAAACCTAACGTATGAAAGGGATCGACAACCGTTTTGTGACATTTTACGGGGTGAATGTGAAGAAAAAAATTCTTAAACACCACTTCAGATTGATCGACTGCGTTGTTAGGATAGCGATGGCGGAAAATAGAACGGATAAATTCTGCCGGTAAAGTTTCGAGGTAGTGAACAAAGCCTTTCCGTTTTTTTCCTTTGAATTCTGCCATGCTTATGCTCTTGGTGAATACCATGCCTCTGAAGGCACTTGAATTTCGCGACTTTTATCTACTAACAGTTCACCCGAGGCCCCTTTATAGACTTGAAAATAGAGGAGAGGGAGAGGAGCCGGTCCTCCCGTATTGCGCCCATCTAGATCGTAAGTCGATCCATGACACGGACATTTATAACCAACCTCCATCCCGTTCACAGTGCAACCTAGATGTGTACAGATCGCTGTCATACAACGAACTTTTCCTCGAAACACCTCGATAAACACTTTCTGCGGGGGGATAAAAACGCGTCCCTCTGAAGAGAGCACATCCTCGGGTCGTCCTAGGCTGAACACACAGGGAGGTATTTTCAACGCATTCGGATAGAGAAAACCGGCCATTGCCGCTGTCAAAATCCCTCCTACTCCGGCAACAGCTCCCCAGCCTACCATCGCTAAAAATTTTCGCCGTGAGAGTTTTGCAGGACCACCCCTCTTTCCCGTCGTCAAACTATCGCGATATTTAGGCATCGTCATCCTCCCAAAAGATTTGGTATTTAGTGTCTTCTAAATCCTCAAACTGCCCCTTTCGCAAACAAAAAATAAAAATAATCAATCCTATAGCACCTCCAATCAGAGCCAAAATCACAAATAGGAATATCTCCACTATTCGAGCCACCTAAATGAGTAATTCATCACATCCATTGTCACAGCCTGTGTGGGGCACTTTTCTGCACAAAGACCGCAACGGATACAAAGATCTTCATCTTTTAACATGGCGGTGCCAAGCAGGTCTAATTCTGATGCATCTATTGTGTTTGAATCAATTGCAAAGTAGTTATCTACCGCTTTGCGCAAATTTCCCTCACCTAAGTCAAGGTTTAAAAGAGAGAGAGGAACTTGCTTTAGACAGTTTGTGGGACAGACATCAACGCAACCATTACATTTGATACAAAGAGTGCCATCAAAAACAGGAGAGACATGGCATTGCAAGCACCGACTTGCCTGCTCATGCGCCTGTTCATAGGTATAATTCCGCTCTACCGGTTTCATGCTCTTTTTCCGTTCTTCTGCAGGCTCGATCGTAGGGAGCGCCCAAACGCTGCGGAGATACCTTTTATCTCGCATAGGAGCTATGGTCACAAACTCTCCTAAAAACTCTTGGTAGGGCCTTGTTCCCCGCAGATCACTATCAATCGAGAGCGCCGCCTCTTGTCCATGACGCACAGCATTGATGAAAAGCGCCGGCCCAAATGCTCCGTCTCCTCCCGCATAGATACCTGGTAGAGAGGTTTTGCATGTGCCCCTTTCTGTTTTGATCACCCCGCGCTCCATGACCAATTCTTCTCTTTTGTCCCAGCCGTTGAAGATACTCATATCCATCGCTTGGCCTATTGCTAAAGCAATCGTGTCACAGGGTATGACAAATTCTGTATCAGGTATAAAATCGGGAGAAAATCGTTTATCAGCATCGAATAGAGATTTGATTCTTTGTAATCTGAGTCCAGTGACCTCTCCTTGTC
>JBJXGG010000047.1:0-3673 GCA_046153495.1 Chlamydiales bacterium | reverse complement strand
AAACACGTCGCGCTTTGAGGCAGTATATTTATCTTTAGCCAGTGAGAAATGAAGATGATTTAAAATGTAGCGCCGCAGTGAGTCGGCATCTCCTTTTAACTCTTCCTCCTGAGTTACACTGAATTTAGGCATTTGCTATTCCCCCTGGAGTTTATTTTACCCGTGAACTGACTCTAGTGTCAAATTAATATTTAAATCATTGATAATTAGTATTTTTTATAAATACTTGAGTTTTGCATCCCATCTCTATAAACTATGCGCACATGCAAAAAGGACTATTCTCTCCCTATCCAGATCTACCTGAGAAGGACTTAATTTCTAAAGTCCTGGATCCGAAGCTGGCATTGCAAGCTTTGGAATCTATGCTTCTGATTCGACATTTAGAAACGCGAGGAGAGGCGGCATACCAACATGGATTTGTGGGAGGTTTTTATCACTCCTATGCAGGGCAAGAGGCAATACAAACTTCTGCAGTACAGGTGTTTGGTACCAATCAGTGGTATATAGCAACATATAGGTGTCATGCATTAGCCTATTTATTAGGGGCTACGCCCAACGAAATAATGGCCGAACTCTATGGGCGAGCAACAGGAGTCGCTAAGGGGCGCGGGGGATCGATGCATCTGTATGCCGACACTCTTTTAGGTGGTTTTGGCATTGTGGGAGGACATCTGCCAAGTGCGTGTGGCGCGGCGTTTTCCGCTAAGTATCTGGAGCAGAATAGGATATCTGTCTGTTTTTTGGGAGATGGGGCTGTAGCGCAAGGCGCCTTTCATGAGTCGCTAAACATTGCCTCTCTTTGGAATCTACCGGTGATTTTCATTATTGAAAATAATGTGTGGGGGATGGGAACACGAGTAGATCGAGCGATTTGCATTGATAGGATCGCGGAGAAGCAAGCGCCAAGTTATAACATGCAGGGATATACATTGGATGGGATGAATTACTTCCACTGCAGAGCAGGTTTTCAGCATATCTTTGCGGAAGTACAAAAAACTAGTCGCCCTGTGCTTGTAGAGTGTTTATGTGAGCGTTTTCGTGGCCATTCTATTTCGGATCCTGGTGTGTATCGCTCTAAACAAGAGTTAGAAGAGGCAAAGCAGAGAGACCCTATCGTCTATATGCGCCATGTCTTGGAAGAGAGGGAATTGTTGACTGCTGAAGAGTTTCAGGAGATCGAGAGAAAGGCGAAGCAGCGTGTTTTAGATGCGATGCAGTTTGCTGAAGAGAGTCCTTTCCCCGAGGAGACCGAATTAGAAGAGGGGGTTTATGCAGAGAGTTGAATTGAGAGAGGCGTTGCGGCAAGCGCTCAATGAAGAGATGGAACGTGATCCTACGGTCTTTTTGATGGGAGAAGAGGTTGCTGAGTATAACGGCGCTTATAAAGTGTCTAAGGGGATGTTAGAAAGATGGGGGCCCAAGCGGGTGATAGACACACCTATTGCTGAAGGAGGCTTTGCGGGTCTTGGCATTGGCGCGGCGATGACGGGACTACGTCCTGTTGTGGAATTTATGAGCTTTAACTTCTCTTTTGTGGCGGCTGATCAGATTATTTCCAATGCAGCTAAAATGTACTACATGTCAGGAGGCCGATTTAAAGTACCCATCGTGTTTCGTGGTCCCAATGGTGCTGCTGCTCAAGTCTCGAGCCAACACTCTCACTGTGTGGAGGCGCTGTATAGCAATCTTCCCGGTTTAATCGTTGTCTTTCCAAGTAATCCTTATGATGCTAAAGGACTTCTGAAATCAGCGATTCGTAATAACAATCCGGTGCTTTTTTTGGAAAATGAGATGGATTATGGGATGGTTGCTGAGATTCCTGAAGAAGAATATTTGGTACCGCTGAGCAAAGCTGCCGTAGTTACAGAAGGGGAACATCTCACTTTGGTGAGCCATGGTAGGATGGTGAATTTTTGCCGTGAAGTGGTAGTGGAATTTAAGAGAGAGGGCATTTCGATTGAATTGATTGATTTGCGTACGATTAAGCCACTAGATATCACAACCATCTTGCGCTCTGTGAGAAAGACTCACCGCTGTGTGGTCGTGGAAGAGGGACACTATTTTTCAGGAATCGCTGCAGAGATTGGCTTCCAGGTGGCGGAGTTTGGCTTTGACGAGCTCGATGCCCCGATTGCCCGTGTCTGCCAACGGGAGACACCGATGCCCTATTCTAAAGGACTGGAGAGAGCCACGATTCCTAATAAACAACGGATTAAAGAGACAATAACCAAGGTGCTACGCTGATGCCTTTTACACTTACGATGCCAAAACTCTCGCCCACGATGGAAGAGGGGATTGTTGCCAAATGGCACAAAAAAGAGGGAGATTATGTAGAGTCAGGGGAACTACTACTCGAGATTACGACAGATAAAGCGACTGTTGAGCACAATGCTTTAGATGCTGGCTATTTACGCAAAATTCTTGTACCAGATGGGAAGGGCGCCAAGATGAACTATCCTTTGGCCATTTTTACTGAGAAGAGAGAGGAGAGCATCGATGGTTATCAGCCGAACATGCCAAAAGAGGTGACTTTAGCTAAGGTAGAAGCAGAGGTTGTCGCGCATAAAGTGGAGAAGAGAGAAAAGGTCGGCGCCTCTATAGGCGTTCCTGTGCACACACCTGAACCCCCCTTAAAAAATTACTCCTTTGAGGGTAAGCGGACCGCTGATGAGAGGATTGCTGCCTCTCCTTTGGCAAAGAAGATGGCAAGGAAAAAAGGGCTTGATATTACAACGGTAAAGGGGACAGGCCCGGGTGGTCGCGTGACGAGTCGTGATTTGGAAAGAGCGCAGCCCGAGGGAATTGTCACTTTTGGGCGGAACAAGGTACCAAAAGAGAGTCCCGGCTCTTATAAAGAGATCGAGCTCTCTCCCATCCGGAAGGTGATTGCTAAGCGGCTGCAAGAATCTAAGACGTTTATTCCGCATTTCTATATCAAGCAAGAGGTGAATGCGACGCCGATGATCGAGATCCGCGAGCAGCTAAAAGAGCTCGACTTGAAGGTCACTTTTAATGATCTTATCATTCGGGCGTCTGCCCTTGCTCTGACGCGCCATCCAAAACTGAATGCCGGTTTCAATAGTGTGAATAACACGATCATCGAGTTCAAAACAGTCGATGTTGCTGTAGCTGTCTCAATCGATGATGGATTGATCACTCCGATTATTCGACACGCCGATTTTAAAAATTTGGGGGAGATTTCGACAGAAATTCGCCAACTTGCTGATAAGGCGCGTCGTGGAAAGCTGACAGAGTCTGAGTATAAAGGAGGCTCTTTCTGTATTTCAAATTTAGGAATGTTTGGTATTACGGAGTTTACGGCTGTAATTAATCCTCCGCAAGCAGCGATTTTGGCTGTCGGCGGGATTGAGGATACACCGATGATCCAGAAGGGGAAGGTGGTGCCCGGAAAAAGGCTTACTCTTACTTTGTCATGTGATCACCGTGTGGTAGATGGGGCTGATGGTGCCGAGTTTATCAAGACACTCCAGTTTTTATTGGAGCATCCAGTGAGCCTGGCGCTTCAGTAGTAGGCGACCCTACAGCTAATACCATTTATCAGAAATAAAGTTAAAGAGTTGGGTTGGATAATGCGACAGATTTGAATGATCGTTTCGAAACGCATGTTTTTACACATGAGTGAGAAACGATCATTCAAAGATGATACATTATA